>NZ_MJUY01000061.1:0-117947 GCF_002237635.1 Acetobacterium sp. MES1 | reverse complement strand
ATCTTTATGATAAGCGTCGCATCACGCCGGTCTTTATCCTCGATGAGATGCAGTCGGCGACCGCCCAGTTTCTTCACGATCTGAGCATTATTTTTAACTTTGACATGGATAAACGTAATCCTTTTATCCTGATTCTCACTGGTTTACCAACGCTGGCCAACCGCCTGGCCTTAAACCAGAACCGGTCGCTGGATCAGCGACTGGTGACCCGGTTTCATTTCTCGCCGCTGACACCGGATGAGGTCCGGGACTATATCAAACACCGGTTTAAGCATGCCGGTGTTTCACGGAATCTGATCAACGAGAATGCTTATGAAGCCATTTCGTCATCCACTGGCGGTTATCCCCGATTAGTCGGTAATCTGGTTACCCAATGTCTGATTCTCGCCTTTCAAAAGCAAACCGATCTTATCGATGAAGAGATTGTTTTTGCCGCTTCTGCGGAAGCTGGGATTTAACGCCTGACGGCGTTACTTCCCTTTTTTTCTGGAGAAATAAAGCGTGATTATGTGATTAAAGACTGGCGTTTTATTTTCAACAACTCATAATTTTTACATTATTCCGTTCTTTTTCATCCGTTTTATTGTGATTAAACCAGTCCGAAATAATGTGAAAATTTACAGCAGGCAACGTAAAAGAGCCCATCATGCTATCGGCAATCGTTGTCGATCTTATTAAAATCAGCAATCGATAGCGAATAGCCGGGATTCAATTATTCTTCTTAAAGTCTGAATGACATCATCATAGGCTACTGGGTCATATAATAACTGCAATGTGATTTTTTGATAGTCTTTTTGGTAAAAGTTTTCGGCAATAATCTCGGTAAGAATGCCATTCAGATTTTGGTTGGCTGAATGGCAGCTGGGATTATTGTGTCGTTCAATTCGGACCTCAGCAATCAGCGGAATAAGAGATTCCAGATTACCCAGTCTGTCAATGATCATCGATAAATCATAGAGATGTCGGGAATGTTCAGTTGGATTATTTTCAATGTAATAATCACAGACGGCGAAGACCTTATCAATAAAAGTACGTCCAATATCCTGAGCATAAACCGGGAAGGGTTCTAAATGGTAGGTCTTGATGATTTCTGGAAATTGTTGTACCAGAAGATAATCTGCCA
Source organism: Acetobacterium sp. MES1 (assembly GCF_002237635.1). Taxonomy (NCBI): domain Bacteria; kingdom Bacillati; phylum Bacillota; class Clostridia; order Eubacteriales; family Eubacteriaceae; genus Acetobacterium; species Acetobacterium sp. MES1. The sequence goes on along the minus strand of NZ_MJUY01000061.1, from coordinate 116,824 downwards.
TTAAACAATTGATTTCTAATTCCTGTACGGGAAAAGCCAGGGAAAGCAGGGTATTTTCGACGACAATATGATCTCTGACTACAACGTGGTTTTCCTGATAGGTATACTGAACCAGAAATCTTTGAAATTTTCGTCCTGATTTGAAATCAGTAGCATTCAAATATTCAAATCCAAGATCTTCAATTGTTTGTCTGATTTTTCGGTTTGTTTCTTTGATTGTACTTTGTGTGATTTTTCCATCATTGATTGGATAGTATGAAAGATCAATATCTTCTGAAAATCGATTGATTGCTTTGTAACACTTGGATAAAGATGTTCCGCCTTTAAAAATAAAATTTGGCAAATTGGTTTTCAACGTCTTTAAAAAAAGCGTAACAAAATAATCCTTAACAACAATATCAGGGGCAATCTTAAAATATGCACTGGTTCTTAAAACACTCTCTCTGAAATTGACTTCATCCTTATGCAAAATCATTAATCATCCCACTTTCAACCAATTCTTGATAAATTTTTTTAGGATAGGCGATGAGTGCCTGATCGAGTAGCGACCGTGAAAAGCTTTGGCTTTTAAGGTAGTTACACAAATAATTAAGCTGTTCGACATTGTTAAAATCGATGCTTGAAAGGGCTTCGAGAAATTCAATCAGGGTTCCATTTTCATTGGTAATAGGCGTTCGGGAACGCCTGAGAATCACAGCTTGACCGCCGACTAGAACTTGTCGCTTGCGGTTGGTTTCATTGTTGGTTGAAATTTCGATGACGTTGGGAACCTGGGTGGTGAGCCCCCATTTATTCAGCAAGGCCAGACCGGTTAAAACGCCGTACTGATTGTTATCGTCGCTAAGATATTTTCGCCGGATCACATCAGCGGGATTTAGCGACGATTCACCAAAGATGGTTTTTTCTGGGATATAGTAAATACCCTTTTGAAAGCGTCGGAGCGCTCCGGTCTTAGCCATCCGGGAAAAGGATTTTCTTAACGCATCACCGGAAATTATGTTTGCATTTTCCAGATCAGATAAAAAAATTGGGGTATTTGGTTTAAATTCAGATTTAATTTGAGCAAGTGTCAGCATCGGTATCACCTCATCTTTATTATAGTTGGTTTGGGAAGGATAGGCAAGTATTTATAAGAACAATGTATAAAATTGTGACATTGTTTAAGCAAAGGATGATGGTTGCTATCGATCTGACTCAAGTTGTTGTTATCTCAGCAGTTGGAGACGATTTTCCAACGAATAAAACAAACAGGTCAGGACAACCCCCTCGTTGTCCCGAACCTGTTTTTTACTTTCTATGTATCGATCCAACCAATCACCCTTCCACTCGACGCTGCTTAATCAGCACCAGGGTTACCCCCAGGACCGCTACCCCAAAGGCCAGCACCAGTACCATGCTGGTAAAAATCGACTGGAGCGTGTCGGTATTGAAATTGGCGGCAGCTGCGATTTCATTATTGGCCTTAACATACCAGTAGGTTGGGGTAAAGCTGGCAATCATCAGGACATTGGGACCAAGCAGTTCCTGGGGTACAAAGACACCGCTGAGAAAGCTGGTGCCCAGGGCGAAGACATTGGCCACTGCTGACATGGCGCCCCGGCTTTTAACCAGATTACCGATCAGATAGCTGATTGAAAGTGCTGCCAGGGTAAAGACAAAGGAATTAAGCAACAGCAGCAGGCCATTGGTGGTGAACATGTAGCTGCCATACATCACAAAGCTGGCGGAGATCAGCACCAACCAGGTCAGCACCGCATAACTGAGGTTGCCGAGAATCATCTGAACGTTCATTGTTGCTGCGCGCATCGGCGAACAGAGGTTGCGCCGTTTTAGATCGGTATCATTAAAGACCAGCATCACCGAACAGACCCCCAGAATCAGAATGGCAAACAGCGAATAGGAAAGATAGTTAAAATAGTAGCCGGATTTTTCGGCGTTGTCCGAGTGGAAAACACTCGAGATCACCGTGACCTCGGTTTCTTTGGTCAGATCTGTTTTCAGGTAGCTGACCAGTTCGGTCTGGGTTAGTTCGGGTAGATAAGTGATATAGGTTTTTGCAGTATTTAAGTATTTGTTGATCAGCAGATCCATATAAATGTTACTGGGGGAATCAGGGACGATGGTTTTTTCCAGTTGGATTTCCTGGCCGTTTAGCATCGCTGTGGTGAAGCCTTCCGGCACCCGCAGGATGTATACCACCTGCCGGAAAAAAAGCGCATCCTGAAGTTTTTGGGAATCATCAGGAAGATCCACCAGGTTGGCGTATTCGCCCAGATAGTTTTTAAGCCCTGCCACCAGTTGAGAATCATCGTCTTCATTAATAAAGGCAATATTGACCCGGGTTTTGGTAAAATCAGTATCCTGGGGTGGGTTGTAGGCGTTGGTCAATAGCAGTGCCAGCACCATAAAGACCACCAGATAGATGAGGATCTGGCCACGATTTTTCTGGATAATTCGAAAAAAAGCTTTATAAACTTGCATATTTCTGTCTCCTTAACACAAAGTACGTGATTGCGCTGAATAAAACGGTGAATCCACACAACAGCAGGATATCGGTGAAAAACTGGGTGTGCGTATTATAGTAATAGAGGGCATAAAAACTGTCGGTGATCAGGTTGGCCGGGTTGAGGTAGCCAAGAATCGGGACTTTGGTGGCGACAATATACTTCATGTCGGCAAACATCATTCCGGCCAGAAAGCACATCGTCATGGTGGAACCGATTAGGATTCCTGTTTTTAGTCCCTCACCTTTTTTGACGATGACACCGACGCAGGCCCCGAAGGTTACTCCGGTGAGGCTTCCGACGACACAGGTCAGAGCAATGTAGCCCAGCTGATCGCCGAAGCTGATTCCCAACACGCCGATCACAAAGGCCAGCAGAATCAGCAGTTCTGCCAGTTGAACAGTGGTAGCCGCCAGCATTGAAGAGATAAAGACACTTAGCTTATTGGTTGGAGCCAGATTGATTCGGGCCCCGACATCCGAAAGATCAGCCTGGATAGCCACCACTTCTTTGACTCCCAGAAAGCCGCCGTATAAACAGGTCATTGCAATTAACGCATAAAAGTAATTGACAACCGGATCGGGGTTGGAGTTGCTGGCCGAAACAGCCCGCAAGTATTCGGAGCGATTGGCAATCCCGGCCAGGATGCCTTGATCCAGGGCAGCGGGATTTTTGGTGATGACGGTGACGATGGTAGCCGAAGATTGTAAAAAATCATCCAGAAAGCCCCGTATAATGGTCTGATTAAGACCAGATCGGTTGACTACCAGATTGAGATCCGGGTCGAAAATAATATACCCGTCAATCTGATTGTCGGTGAGCAGTGCCTCTGCTTCTGTTCGGGTGGTGTAGGTCGCCTCAAAAATATTACCGGTGTCGTCCAGAGCGGCGGTAAAAGCCGGGTTGGCATCAAGCTCTTCATTTTTTACGACGGCTACCTTGACTTTAACAAATTCTTCGGCGCTGGTAATATTAGAAAAAGCCAGATTGAACAGGGTGGCCAAAAGAATTGGAAACATCAGGGTCCAGAACATCAATTCCCGATCCCGAAGAATGCACTTGAGGCGATAGCGATAATTAAATAAAAACATGACTCCTCCTAATCTCGCAGCTCTTTGCCGGTGATTTCCAGAAAGACATCGTTAAGTGTCGGTGGCTCGGAATAGATTTTTCCAATGGCAATCTGTTGATCTTTCAGGTGATCCAGAATGGGGATCAGATTATTCTTACCACGCTCAGACTTGATCACCAGCTGGTGGTCACGGCGTTCGGCTGAAATGATATGGGGTAGGGCGTTAATTCCGGCCAGGTCGAGATCTTCGGGGTTGAGCAGTTCAAGGTTGATGTGTTCTCCGGACTTAATCATTTTCTTAAGCTCTTCGTTGGTGCCCATGGCAATGATCTTACCCTTATCCATGATGGCGATGCGGCTGGCGATCTGCTCCACCTCTTCCATATAATGCGAGGTGTAAATAATCGTAGCGCCTTGCTGATTCAGCTTCTGGATCCCTTCCAGAATATTGTTACGACTCTGAGGATCGACGGCTACCGTCGGTTCGTCCAGAATAATCAGTTTCGGTTTATGGGCAATTCCACAGGCGATGTTCAGACGCCGCAGGAGACCACCGCTGAGTTTTTTGGGATAGAATTTGGAAAAATCATTCAGACCGACAAAATCAATGGCCTCGGCCACCAGTTTTTTACGGGTCTGTTTGTCAGTAATGTACAGACCGCAAAAGTAGTCGATATTTTCATATACAGTCAGTTCATTAAAAACAGCGACATTCTGCATGACAATCCCGATGTCCCGCTTGAGATGATAGGCATCCGGAGACATTGGCTGATCGAAGATTTCAATTGTTCCCTTATCGTATTTTAAGAGCGATAAAATACAGTTGATGGCGGTGGTTTTTCCTGAACCGTTGGGGCCCAGCAGCCCGAGGACTTCCCCTTCCTGTACCGCCAGATTGAAGTGATCGAGAGCGATCAGATCATTGTAACGCTTGACCAGATTCTTAACATTGATAACCATTTTCTTTCTCCTTTATCGGTATGCCTGCATTAGCAGCAGCGCAAACAGTTTTAAATTTGTTGATGCTTTTATCTTACGCCATTGGCACACGCTTTAATAGTGATAAGCCTCCCGATCGGGTATGACAAATGTCACCATTTATGTTAAAGTAATGATAAAATCGTACTGCTGACAGCGATACGATTCAGACTGTCAAAAAAAGTTAACCTAGTACCGACAATTGTTACATCATGTTGTACGCATCGGAGCGGACACGGCAGCGCCTGTCCGATTCCGCAGCGAACAACAGATTAACAATTGGTCGGTACGGGAGTATAGCAATACCTCAATTATAGTGCTGACAGCGATGCGATTCTGATAAAGGCAGGTAAAAATGAATAAGCTGATTGATAAGGTAATTGTTTTTGGATTCTGTCTGGCCTTGTATCTAACCACGGTGGATAATGTGCTACTGATTGCTCCGGTACTGGTGGCGGTGATTTTTGCAGCGGCCTCCAGTTATTTAACGGAAGGGCCGGTGACGGTGGGATTGTTTGGCGGCTATCTGCTAATCTGTTTTTTTGAGCCGGTTTATCTTTTATTTGTGCCACTGATCGGCTATGACATTTTGATTTCCCGCTATAAATGGTTGTGGACGCTGGCGCTGCTGCCAGCCGCAACCGGTTTTACAGCGCTGAGTGGCACTGCGGTGGTGCTGATTCCGGTATTTATGTTGGTGGCTTATTTTGTCAAAAAACGGACGCTCTCGCTGGAAACACTCAGACAGGATTACAATGCTCTCCGGGACACCACCCGGGAAACGGCCCTGCAGCTGGAAAAAAAGAATCAGATGCTACTGGAAAAGCAGGATTATGAACTGAATCTGGCCACTCTGACTGAACGCAACCGGATCGCCCGGGATATTCATGATAATGTTGGCCATATGCTGTCCCGGAGTATTTTGCAAACCGGGGCACTGTTGGCAATCAGTGAAGAAGCAAAAACCCGGGAAGGGTTAATTCAGATCAAAGAAACCCTTTCAGAAGCCATGGATAGCATTCGAAACAGCGTCCACGATCTTCACGATGAATCACTGGATTTGCAGCTGGAACTGCAGAAACTGATTAAGAATTTTGAATTTTGTCCGGTTAAATTTGACTATGATGTGGAATCACCCTTGGATAAAGAAGTGAAATATTGTTTTATCGCGGTGGTCAAGGAAGCCTTCTCCAATACGATCCGTCATTCTCAGGCCAATGAAGTGGAACTGGTGGTTCGGGAACATCCGGGATTGATCCAGCTGGTGGTACAGGATAACGGCAGCGGCAGCGGAAATCTTAATGGCGATGGTATCGGGCTAAAAAATATCGGTGACCGGGTGGCTGCCCTGAATGGCAACGTTCATATCACTGCGGAGCGGGGATTTCGGATCTTTATCTCCGTGCCTAAAAATGACTAATTAAAATAAATAAGGGGGAACCATGAAAATACTTGTTGTCGATGATGACCGGCTGGTCTGTGCATCACTAAAAACCATTATTGAAGCTCAGGGGGATATTGAAGTGATTGGAATCGGGCACAATGGCGAAGAAGCGATTGCCTTATACCGTAAGCTTAAACCGGATGTGCTGCTGATGGATATCCGGATGGAGGTGATGACCGGGCTGGAAGCCGCTGCGGCCATCCTGGCCATTGATCAAACGGCCCGAATTTTATTTTTAACTACTTTTTTAGATGATGAATATATTATCAAAGCGCTTAAACTGGGAGCAAAAGGGTATATCATCAAACAGGATTTTGAAAGCATTGTACCTGCCCTAAGAGCAGTAGAGATCGGTCAAAGTGTCTTTGGGCAGGATATTGTGACCAAGATTCCAGGACTGATTAATCAGCAAGAACCCCGGTCGGTAGATTGTTTTGATCTGAGTGAGAAGGAACGGGAACTGCTCGACCGGGTGGCCCAGGGGCTTAGTAACCGGGAAATTGCCGAGAGCCTGTATTTAAGTGAAGGAACCGTGCGAAACCGCATTAGCGTGATTTTGGAAAAACTGAATCTCCGGGATCGGACTCAGTTGGCCATCTTTTTCTACAAAAACCTGAACTGAGGTTTTAGCAGTTAAAAGCAAAAAAAGCCATCGCTGATGTTGGGGATAATCTCTTTACGATGAAAGAAGATGAAACCATGAAAAAGATAAGAACTGGAATGTGGATGATGCTGCTCGGATTGATGCTAATGATTTCCTTGTCGGTTTGTGTCAACGCAGTGGAAACAAAGCCGCAGGCTGTGACTTTCCAGAGCAGTTACCAAACCCATATCCAGAATGTCGGCTGGCAGGAATGGCAGTCGGATGCTGGTGTCAGCGGAACGACGGGCCGGTCACTGCGTCTGGAAGGGATCAGATTAAAGATAAACGATCCCCCCAATTTAGGAATTACCTACCAAACCCATGTTCAGAATATCGGCTGGCAGAACTGGGTTGATGACGGTGCCGAGGCTGGGACGACAGGCCGGTCATTACGGATGGAAGCAGTCCGCATCAAACTCACTGGTTCTGAAGCGGAGAAATTTGACGTGTATTATCAGGCGCATGTTCAGAATCAGGGCTGGCAACAATGGGTTAAAAACGGTGAGTTAGCAGGAACCGAAGGGCTTTCCTATCGGATGGAAGCGATCCGGATGGTGATCACCCCCAAAGGAGCAGCCCCGCCGGACGACACAACTGCTTTTAAAAACGTAATCGTGCTGATTTCAGATGGATGCGGTGCCAACCATATTCTAGCTACCGACTATTTCACCGGTGGTCAGGACGGAATCCAGGTATATGAGAACTTTCCAACCCAGTATTTTATGAGCACCTATTCGACCGGAAAAATCGAATCTGCAGATGATGCCCGTTATACGTATGATCCAGCCACGATTTGGAGCAGTTTTGATGAGCTGAAAAACAGGCCGACGGATTCCGCCGCTTCTGCCACTGCCATGGCCACCGGTACTAAAACCTATAATGGCGCGGTCGGAGTCGATCCCAATCAGAATAATTTACGTAATCTGACTGAAGATTTTGAAGCAAACGGAAAATCCACCGGAGTGGTCACCTCAGTGGAACTCAGTCATGCCACCCCGGCAGCTTTTGTGGCGCATGACACGGATCGCAGTAATTACAGTGGAATTGCCAATGAAATGATCAGAGACAGTAGGATTGATGTGATCATGGGCGCCGGAAATCCTTTATATAATGATGACAGCGTTAAACGTAGCAGCATTGAAGCCGAGCATTATCAATTTGTTGGAGGTCAGGAAACCTGGGAGGCTCTGGAGGCGGGAGCCTTGGGCAATGATGCTGATGGTGATGGCGATCCTGACTCATGGCAGCTGATCCAGACCAAGGCCGATTTTGAAGCCCTCCAGAGCGGAGCCGCACCGGATCGGGTGATCGGCGTGCCACCGGTTTATACGACCCTGCAGTATGGCCGGACTGGCGATGTTAATGCCCAGCCTTTTGCGGTTGCGTTGAATAATCAGGTGCCCTCGCTGGCGACAATGGCCCGGGCTTCCCTTAATGTACTGGACAATAACGAGGAGGGATTTTTCCTGATGATTGAAGGCGGCGCTGTTGATTGGGCCGCCAGTAAGAATCAGAGTGGTCGAATGATTGAAGAAGAAACTGCGTTTAACCAGGCCGTTGCCGCGGTGTGTGACTGGGTGGAAGGTAACAGCAGTTGGTCAGAAACCCTGGTGATTGTCACCAGTGATCACGAAACCGGCTATTTAACAGGCAGTAGTGGTATTTATAATGAGGTGGTCAATAATGGAAAAGGGGTCATGCCGACGATGGTCTGGAACAGCCAAAGCCATACGAATCAGCTGGTGCCTATTTTTGCCAAAGGGCCGGGTTCCGATTTGTTTAGAAAATATGCTGTGGGTTCCGACCCGGTTCGGGGTGCCTATATCAATAACACCGATATTCCCAGGGTGATCCGGGAATTACTAAAATAACAAAAATACCTGTTACGCAGCATACAATAATGCGGTAACAGGTATTTTTCAAGTTCGTTTAGATACGGCATTAGGCCAAGCGGTAAGGGCCCAGAACGGTGTTGAGAATCGCAGTCAACTGCTCAGGTAAGATACCGAAGACAATCGCCACTCCTTCTACCTGACAGCGACGGCTGTCGTTGTAATGCTGGTCGGATTTTTCTTCGGTGAGGGAAATCATACAGCTTTGACCTTCGGCAGTCAGATTGGCCTTGATATGGCCGATGATTCCCCCCCGTTCAGTAATTTGGGCGGCGATTTTTTTAAGCGCCGCATCCAGGGTGGTTACTGCTTCTTCAAAGCTCAACTCAATCGTTAAGCGATATGAGCCAACCAGGCTGGCATCATGGGTTTTTACCGTAATCGCTTGAGGGTTGTGTTGATGGCGCTCAGGTTGATGGGCGGGCGCAGCATGGTGATGGTCACCATGACAACCACAATTTTCGTCATGACGATGGTGAGGTTGTTGGCTATTCATTGATTGGTGCCTCCTGTTCGGTATTCAAGATGGTTCCCCAAATGACCGGGTCAATCGGCTGGGCGGCGCTGATTCTGAAGCATTTGGCGTGGTCGTTAAAGGATCGGATGGAAGTCTCCACTTCGGACAAGGTCTGGTCGTCGACCAGATCGATCTTATTGATCAGAATCACATCAGCAGCTTCCAGTTGCCCTTCCAGGAGCATCTCCATAGGCTGCAGCAGCCGCAACCAGCGTTTGGCATCGGTGATACAGGTGACCTGAACCGTAAGTTCTGGCAGCGACTGGTTGATGGTCTGGCGGATGTTATCGGGAAAGGCCACGCCAGTCGTTTCCATGATTATCAGCTCGGGATTGAAATCGGTTCTGATCCGATGCAGATTCAGAATCAGTTCTCCGGACATGGTACAGCAGACGCAGCCGGAAAATAGATTGGTTACCTGGTAGCCGTTTTTTTTGAGTAAGCTGTCATCAACACTGACCTCACCGATTTCATTTTCCAGAATGACCACCCGGGTCGTATTGGAAGGCTGATTCCCGATCAGATGGCCAGCCAGCTGCAATAAAACGCTGGTTTTTCCGGAACCCAGAAATCCCCCTAAGATAATAATGTTCATATTAATTGTAAACTGTTTTGCTCAGACGATTTGCTTCATCGACGATCCAGCCGTTGACTTCCTGAACCTTGGGGTCAAAATAATCCAGCGAGGTCAGCATCCCATTGAAGATAAAACCGCCGTTGGGTGCAAGTCGATCAAAGGTGTTCCGAACCGCTTCCCGGACTTCTTCTTCATCGACCACTGGCCAGGTGCTGGGCATTCTAAATTCAAAACCGCCGTTGATTGCCAGCTTGGCGCCATATTTTTGTTTTACTCCCACCAGATCATTTTCAACCTGAGCCGGATCCCAAACGTTGACCCCGATGTCCACCATTGAGGGGATCAAATCTTCGCAGCGACCGCAATTATGGTAAAAAATTGGAATATTTTCGTCTCTGACCAGATCCAGACATTTTTTATAACGCGGTACAAAGATCTCTTCAAATAATTTGGGCGAAATAAAGGGGTTGAGTTTTGAAGCGGTATCATCGAGCAGGTAATAGCCTTCCGGTTTATAAAAGTGAAGCAGATTTTTGGTGATATAGAGGGAGTGTTCCAGCATGTAGTCAAGCAGCTCTTCAACTTCTTCCTGTTCTTCATAGATGGCGCAAAGCCCCTCAGTAAAGCCCATAAACCCGATGAACTGCTGAAATAAGTCAGCAAATCCACTGAGAACAAAGGCTGTTTGGTCAGGATCCTGAACGTATTTTTTACGGTCATCCCGGGCTGCTGCTTCCCAGTCAAAGCCGGTATAGTCCGGAGCTTTGATCACATCCCGCCATTTTGTCACATCGGTCAAAATAAAGTCATTGGGTTTTGGCAGGGCGGCAAAATTAATTTCTTCACCGGTTACAAAGGTGACGCCCCAGGGGTCGACACCGCCCCCAGGCCCCCGAAAACTGCCTAAAATACAGGGGTCGGCCATGGTAAGAAGCGGTGCATTAGGACCGAAATAAGATGAAACCGGCACATATTCCGGCATTTCGCCCCGGGCTACCCGCAAAAAATTTTCCTTCTGAGTTAAATGAGCTGTCATGCTTGTCCTCCTTAATGGTTGAATTATAAACAAGTTTAATATTCAAATACGGTTTTGTCAATACATTTGTAATAATAAATAAATTTACTATAATATCGTTTTCATAAACGATAGTTGTCCTGATATCATAATAAAATGATGCAATACCTAAAAAATATGTGAACTGGTCAGCAAGTAAAAGCTTCTCGGTTAAAAAAGATCGATTGATGGTGACTGCGATTATTAAATAAATTCAAAATATGTAAGTGAGACAAGTAAGGCAGAGCTACTGACAAAAGCTGCTTAGTCAATAGGTTTTGTTAATCCGCTAAAAACGCCGTTAGCTGGTTGTGTCTGACTTAAACATAGCATATAATTAAAAAAGCATAAAAATACAAAAAAAGTAGTCAGCGAAATCGGGGAGATCCGATTTTTTATGAAATGAGTGGGAGAGAGGTTGCAATGAGAAGTTCGTCGAACCATTATCAAAACAGGTTCAGGTTGATAATCAATGTGGTTTTAATTGCTTTGCAATTAGGAATCATCGGATTGGTTATCCTGCAGTTTTCTGAAGATGCAGTGGTTGCCTATTGGATCATTGAAGGGGTGGCTGTTTTTGTGGTGCTTAATATTGTCTATCGCAAAAAGACGGCCGCCTATAAAATTTCATGGATCATTTTTGTATTGGCATTTCCAGCCGTTGGGATTGTTATTTATTTTATCTGGGGACGGCAGCGGGTTCCCAAAAAATCAAAAAAACGCTGGGATGAAGTGAATCAGCGTACCTTTTTAAGATTGGAACAGAACCAGGCTGTGTTGGAATCGATTGATGACAAGAGCATCAGAAAACAGGTGGAGCTGGTTCATCGGCTGAGTGATCTGCCGGTTTGGCAAAATACCCGAACGACCTATTTGAAGCTGGGCGAGGACATGCATCGGGCGAACCTGGAAGCCATTAAAACGGCTGAAGAATTTATTTTTCTGGAATATTTTATTGTTACCGGTGGTAAAATGTACGATGAACTGATGGCCGCCCTCTATGAAAGAGCGGCGGCCGGGGTAGAAATCCGGATGTTGGTGGACGAGATGGGAAGTCTGTCGACCCTGCCCAAAGATTTTTATCAAAGCTGTGCGGCACACGGGATAAAGAGTATTCCGTATAACCCTTTTTCGCCATCACTGTTTAAGTTTATCAGCTTTCGGGATCACCGCAAGATGACCATAGTTGATGGCCGGGTGGCCATCACCGGTGGCATTAATATCGGTGATGAATACATCAATCAAAAGGTGCGTTTCGGCCATTGGAAGGATATGGCCATTCGGCTCGAAGGGGCGGCGGTTTTTAGCCTCACCACCATGTTTATTAATATGTGGGACTACTCGACCGGGGCGGTTTCGCAACTGGACGACTTCAAGGCGACAGCCGCTCCGGAAACAGGCAATGAATTAGTGATGCCGTTTTGTGATGGTCCGATGAACCCCCGAAATCCGGCGGCCAACACCTATATGACAATTTTTGCCAACGCTAAAGAGTATCTCTATCTGACGACCCCTTATCTGATTCTGGATACGGATCTGACAAACTGTATTTTGCTGGCGGCCCGTAGCGGAGTGGATGTGCGAATCATTACCCCGGGTATTCCCGATAAAAAACTGGTTTATGCCACCACCCGGGCATTTTACGGTGATCTGCTGGCTGAAGGGGTGCGGATCTATGAATACACCCCGGGCTTTATTCACGGCAAGGTACTGGTCACCGACGATCAGGTTGCTATCGTTGGCTCCATCAATATGGATTATCGCAGCCTGACCTGGAATTACGAATGCGGTACCTGGGTTTGCAGCTCGCCAACAGTGCAGGAAATCAAGGCGGACTTGATGGATTGTATCAATGCGAGTCGGGAAGTGCATTATTCGGATTGGGAGCAAACCACATTTTTAACAAAAGTGGGGCAGGCAGTTTTAAGAATTATGGCACCCTTGATGTAATTGAAAGGATATCAAATGAAAATATGTGCAATTCAAATGCAGGTGATCCTAAAACAGATCGACGTAAATTATCGTAATGCCGAGAGCTTAATTCGCCAGGCAGCAGCCGCTGGGGCGGATGTAGCCGTGTTACCGGAAATGTGGAGCGGTGGATTTGTTACCGATGATCTGGATGAACGGTTGGCGGATGGGCACCGGGCGGAGGTGTTTCTGAGCCAATTGGCCAGAGAACTGCAGATTAACATTGTCGGTGGTTCGGTGGCCACTAAAAAAGGCAGTTATTTTTATAATACCGGCTACGTGGTTAATCGGCAGGGAGTAATTATTGCCGATTATGACAAGGCCCACCTGTTTAGTTATGCCGGTGAAGACAAGCGTTTCGGGGCGGGCCAGCAGTTGGTTACCTTTGACCTTGACGGCATTCCCTGCGGGATCATCATCTGTTATGAGATCCGTTTCCCCGAATGGTCCAGAAAACAGGCGCTGGCTGGAACAAAGGTGCTTTTTGTCCCGGCTGAGTGGCCCTTGCCCCGGGTTCATCACTGGCGGGTTCTGAATCAGGCCCGGGCCATCGAAAATCAGTTTTTTGTGGTCGCTGTCAATGGCTGTGGTGCGGCAGTAAAGGATCAACAAAACGCCGGCAACTCGATGATCATTGATCCTTTGGGCAAGCTGCTGGCAGATGCTGGAGCTGACCCGGAAGAAAAATTGATTATCGCCGATGTGGACGTGGCTGAACTGGATCAAACCAGAAAGAGCATGACCGTTTTTAAAGATCGGAGACCTGAATTGTATTAAGAAAGCTTGGATAATGATATTATACCAAAAAAAGATGCGTTACCTGGTAGCGGATCTTTTTTTATGGCATCAGTAAAACGACACCCATCGTTTAAATCCATGAGTTCAGGGTAAGATGATCATATAAGCAAAGGTTTTACAGAAGACGATGAACAGATCGCGATCAGATTAGTTCATTGAAGAACATGGTAAAGAATTAGTTTAGACAATTGCGAAAGTGCCGTGTGCGATGCTTTTAATATCGCAAGAACGTGAGAAGTATTAAAAAAAGGAGGCAAAAAGTGAACGGTATAGTAAAACATATATTCAGTGGGCTGATCATTGCGGGTATCTGCATCGGGATGGTTCCAATTGGCGTTATGGCTAAAGAACAGAACCTCGACACCGAATTAATCGATAACGTGGCTTTGGAAGCCAGTGATGAAAACCAGAGCTTAAATGAAGGAACACAACGGTCAGAAATTTCGCTTAACAGCATTCATGCCGGGGATTACTGGTATGATACGATCGTCGGGGGGATCAGGATTGTTGCCTATACGGGAAGCGGTGGTAATGTCGATATCCCAGCTACACTTGATGGCAAAAGTGTGCTGGAAATAGGCAGCGATGTATTTAACGGAAACACCAGCTTAACGGGTGTGAACCTGCCTAACAGTGTGACAAGTTTGGGGATGCGTTCGTTTTACAATTGTCCCAATCTGGATTCGGTCTTTTTAGGAAACGGTTTAACAACCATCGGAAATGGTTCGTTCTGGGGTGCCCAGGCGCTGAACAGCATCATTATCCCCAGTTCCGTTACGACCATTGGTTATGCGGCCTTTGCCAATTGCAATGCCCTGACTAAAATTACTATTTTTAACAGCACCCTGACTTTTGATGGACAGGTATTCGGAACCATTCCCCATCTTACCATCTACGGTTATGCCGGATCGACCGCAGAATCGTATGCGTATGCAAATATGCGACCCTTTATCAGCCTGCCTGCTTCCTATGTGGATGTGTACTATTCCACGCATGTTCAGAATGTCGGCTGGCAGAGTGCCAAAAAAAATGGTGAAACCAGTGGGACGGTTGGCCAGGGCCTGCGCCTGGAAGGAATCAAAATTCTGGTGGATAACAGCGAAGTCAATGTGGCCATTCAGTATCAGACCCATGTTCAGAATATCGGTTGGCAACCAATGGTTAGCAACGGTGACCTTAGTGGAACAACCGGTCTTAGTCTGCGTCTGGAAGGAATCCGGATTGAGCTCGATGGTGTCGATGTGGGTAAATATGATGTTTATTATCGTGTCCATGCCCAGAATTATGGCTGGTTGGACTGGGCTAAAAACGGTGCCAGTGCCGGTACCGAAGGGATGGCACTGCGGTTGGAAGGCATTCAGATCATCGTCGTGCCAAGTGGTTCGGCGGCCCCGGGAGCCACCGTTGTGCCGTTTGCCAGCAGCTTGAATTAACAAAACTAAGTCAAAAAAAAGACTTTGGTGAAATGCTGGACTTGAATGCCAACGGCTAACAAAAAAAGATTTCAAATAATTTATTTTTTTTAAATATTTTTGTTATTTATGATAAAAGAGGGTAAAAACAATATCGTAGTGATAACTGTGTAATTTCACACCAGTTGGGGTGTGATGTACACAGAAAACAATTCCATTGAAAGGAGGAATAGTGAAGTGAAAAAAATGTCGAAATTGATGGCTTTGTTGCTGGTTGTGATGATGGTGTTAATGTTAATACCGGTATCAACATTTGCCGCAGAAGAAGTTGTTGAAGAACCAACACTCGTGGTTCTGGAAGTTGAGGGAGCACCAGTTGATGAGGTGCTAAATACCGCAGTAGAAACGCCAGCAGCAGAAACGCCTGCAGTGGAAACGCCAGCGGCGGTTGAACCAGTGGCAGCAGCGCCGGCAGTGGAAACGCCAGCTGCTGAAACCCCAGCTGCTGATGCACCGGTTGTAGCCGTTGCAGAAGCACCAGTAATCGAAACTGCAGCAGATGAAGGAACCATTGAGGTAAAAGCAGTTCCCGCACTCGGTTTATGGAGAGATGCAACAACTTTTATTGATGTACTCCTGAACACCGTTGGTGCTGACTACTCTTATGATGCGATAACCAATGCTTTAACCTTAAACGGTTTTGTTGGCAAACAGGTTGTTGCAGCTGATATGGGTAGCAATTTTGCCATGATCCTCAAAGGTGAAAACCTTGTTGTGAATCCGGATGGCTGCGCAGTTGAAGTTGTCGGAAACCTGACCATGGGCGGACCTGGCGAACTGACGGCAGTCGGCGAATATTCAGCAATTCATGTCATGGACGGCGATCTCGTGCTTAATGATGGTGATTATGAATTAACCGCTTTAACAAGTGACAATACCCATAATGCCTATGGTATACTTGTTGACAATGGTGATTTAATCATCAATGACGGATGGCTTGATGCAACGGCAGTCCATACTGGAACCGGCGGAGCCTATGGTCTCTGGGCAGACAATGACCTGGTAATCAACGGCGGCGATGTCGATGTCATTACTGATTCAGTTAGTGGCCAGAGCATGGGTATTGGCGCTGGCGATGATGCCATCGTTAAAGGCGGATACACAACTGTTAAATCAACCACCGAAACTGGTGTAGCAACTGCATTATATGCAGCTAGCTGGGTTGTAATCCGAGATGGTATTCTGGATCTTTGTACCTCTGGTGGTGTTAATCCGTTAGCTATCTATGGCGGCGAAGGTGTTTGGATCAGTCCTTGCTATGGTGATGTCGATCTGACCGCATCCTGTTTGTATCTGGAACCATATCTCTGTTACCAGAAATCATCTTCTAACCCAAAAACTGGTACTCAAGACATGGGTCAAGATGCATTAATGGCTACTATGGGATTATTAGCACTGATGGGTATGGCTTATCTAATCAGCAAAAAAGAAATCAAAGCATAAATACACACACTATTCACAAAAAAGCAGTACAGTAGACGAAAACCATTGGTTTTAGTTGCGTTTATTGGTTGTTAAAAATGAACTCCGATTACTGATCGATTCATCACGAAATGATCAATAAAAGGAGTTCTTTTTATGTGGCCCATCTAAAAGAGCGTAACCGAGATTATTTTATGTGAGTTGATAAAATATTTCATTGACATCGATTACCGAGGTCGATAAGATTAATAAGAGAAACTGGTGATAAATTTGTAAAAAATTTAAATATTTAGTTAAGAGGGTTATCAATGGATGCAAATGATCGAACAAAAGAACGGTTGGCTCAGGGGATTAAAACGCTAATGGTTACAAAGCCTTTAGATAAAATAACCGTTAAAGAAATTGTTGATCAATGTGAATTAACAAGACAGACGTTTTATCGTTATTTTCAGGATAAATATGATTTGGTTAATTGGTATTTTGATAAATTGGCGCAACAATCAATTAAGCAGATGGGGGTCAGTCTTACGCTGGAAGAAGGCCTAACCCGTAAATTTGCCTTTGTCCGGGCGGAGAAAGATTTTTTTACAGCGGCATTTAAATCCAGTGACTGCAATTCGATTTTTGATTACGATTTAAAGCTGATAACGGATTATTATACGAATCGGATTGTCCAAAAAACCGGAAAGCCCCTGGAAAAAGATGATCAATTCCTACTGGACATGTATTGTCAGGGATCCATGGATATGACCTTTAAATGGGTGACCGAGGGGATGGTCATGGAGCCAGCTGAATTTGCTAAATTACTGATTGAGGCAATTCCGGAAAAGCTCAGACATTACTTGTTGTTTTTGTAGATTAATATTTTTATACCAATCGTTATCTGATAACAGCAGCTCTGTTATCAGATAACGATTGTTTTTTTGTTGGCAGAAAAAAGTGACACATTTTATTAACTGTCACTTATGTGACAGTTAGAGAGCTATGTCAATTGAATCACATCAAAAATTTGATAAAATGATAAAAGAAATGTAACTGTTTACAGTCGAAAAAATTTGGAGGTACCCAAAATGGCAAGAACCTATTATTTTCCACCAGTCGTAATTATGGAACCCGGTGCAATCGAACTCATTGCCCCGGAAATCAAACGGATGAATGTCAAAAAAGCATTAGTTGTAACCGATCAGGTGCTCATCGATGCTGGAATTGTCCAGGAAGTACTCAATGTGTTAGATAATGCTGAAGTGGCATATGCCATGTTTTCTGATGTTAAACCAAACCCGACAGTTACCAATGTCAACGCCGGTCTTCAGGCCTTGCAAGATAACGAATGCGATTTTGTAATCAGCATCGGTGGCGGATCACCCCAGGATACGGCCAAGGGAATTGCCATTTTAGCTACTAATCCCGGGGATCTGCGGGATTATGAAGGTGTTGGCAAAACCGCCAATAAATCATTACCAATCGTAGCGATCAATACAACGTCGGGAACCGCCAGTGAAGCAACGATTAATTATGTTATCACTGATGAAGATCGTAAACTGAAAATGGTTATTGTCGATCCAAACTGCCTGGCCACAGTGGCGGTTAATGACCCCAATTTAATGGTAAAAATGCCAAAATCATTAACAGCAGCCACCGGGATGGATGCCTTGACCCATGCCGTTGAAGGCTATACCACCGCCGGAGCTTCCCGGTTTACTGATTTATTCAACTTAGAAGCGATCAAAGCGATCGCTGGTAGTTTAAGAGAAGCGGTTGCCAACGGAGAAAATGTGGCGGCCCGGGATGATATGGCTTATGGACAATTTGTCACCGGTATGGGCTTCTCGAACGGCGGCTTGGGAATCGTTCATTCCATGGCTCACCAGCTGGGTGGTTTTTATGATCTGCCTCACGGCGTCTGCAATGCCATTTTGCTTCCTCATGTTGCAGCCTTCAATGCCGATGCGGTGGGTGATCGTTTAAAAGCGGTGGCAGAAGCAATGGGCGTTGATACAGCGCACAAAAGCAAAGAAGCAATTAACGAACTGGCCATTGAAGCCATCAAACAATTGTCTAAAGATGTTGGCATTCCCTCTGGACTGGCAGAAATCGGCGTTAAAGAAGAAGATTTCAGCGAATTGGCTGACCTGGCTCTGGCTGATATCTGTACCGGTGGAAATCCCAAATGCCCAACCAAAGATGATGTGATTGCCATTTACAAGGCAGCATTTTAATTTTGGGTATGGAAATCGCCTGATTGAGATAAGCAGAAAATAGACACGATAATAAGTTAAGAGGATTTGTCCGAACCGGGATAGATCCTCTTTTTCAATGAATGGGATCAAAGTTGAACAAGATGCAGAAACGGATAAAATTTGAAGAAAATGAAGTGATTGGCAGAAGATCCAGGCATAAATCGCCAGCATTGGGGTATATAAGAATTGTTATGGTTCATAAAAGTTAGCTGAAAGGGTGAAGCCGCATGAATGACGCTATGTATCAATCGATTCTGGAACATGCCCCGATGGGTTATGCTTATCACAAAATTGTCTGTGATGAAGCCGGTAAGCCGTGTGATTATGAGTTTATTGAAGTCAATCCGGCTTTTGAAAAACTGACAGGGCTCTTTGGGGCTAAAATACTTGGGAAACGAATCACAGAGGTTTTGCCAGAAATTGTTAATGACAGCTTTGATTGGATCCGTTTCTATGGTGACATTGCTTTAAATGGTGGCAAAAAAGAGTTTGATCAATATACGGCGGCCCTTAACATTTGGTGTCGGGTCCTTGCATATGCCCCGAAAAAAGGTTTTTTTATTACCCATTTTATCGATATCACGAAGGAAAAGACACAATTGGAGGAATTGAACAATTTCTTTGAATTGAGCCTGGATTTTTTGTGCATTGCTGATATGGATGGATATTTTGTCAAAACAAACAGGGCGTGGGAAGAGGTGTTGGGGTACAGTTGCGAAGAATTGATCCGGACAAAGTATCTGGATTTTGTCCATCCGGATGATGTTCAGGTAACCCGGGAGGTGATGAATCGTCTTAATGAACAGAACCCGGTGGTTAACTTTACCAATCGTTACCGGGCCAAAGATGGAACATATCATTGGATTGAATGGTCTTCCCGGCCCCAGGGAAAGTTGGTTTATGCGGCTGCCCGGGATATTACGGATCGCAAAAAAATCGAACAGCGATTAGAAAGGCGGATGCTGGAGTTGACCAGACCAGCTGAAGATACCAGCACAATTGACTTTTCTGAATTAATCGATCTGGAGACCATTCAGCGATTGCAGGATCAGTTTTCTGAGGCAACCGGTGTTGCTTCAGTGATCACCCTGACCGATGGCACCCCAATAACCGAACCCTCCAACTTTACCCGACTTTGTCGGGATATTATTCGCAAGACTGTACGTGGCTGTCAGAATTGTTATAAATCGGATGCGGCAATTGGTGCCTATTCAGTCGACGGGCCCATCATTAAAAGATGTTTAAGTGGTGGTCTGTGGGATGCCGGGGCGGCGATTACGGTGGGTGGTAAACACGTAGCCAATTGGCTGATCGGTCAGGTCCGGGATGAAAACATCAAAGAGTCCCAATTAGTCGCTTATGCCCGGGAAATCGGTGCCGATGAAGATGATGTCTTGCGGGCATTTAGAGAAGTGCCCCGGATGTCCATCCAGCAGTTTGAAAAAATCGCAAAATTGCTCCATACCATTGCCAATCAGCTGTCAAATCTGGCCTTTCAGAATCTGCTTCAAGCCCGCTTTATTAATGAAAAACGGCAAAATGAAAAAGAGATTCTCTATCTCAGCTATCATGATTATTTAACGGGGCTTTATAATCGCCGGTATTATGAACAGGAATTGGCGAGACTGGATAAAAAAGAAAATTTACCATTAACCCTTCTGCTGGGAGATGTTAATGGCTTAAAGTTGGTTAATGATACGCTGGGACATTTGATGGGGGATGAGCTGTTAATCAAAACGGCCAGGATTATCAGCCAGGTCTGTCGCAAGGACGATATTGTTGCCAGACTGGGCGGGGATGAATTTATTGTGATCTTACCACGAACAGCGGGTTCGGTCATCGAAATGATGATCGATAAGATCAAAAGCCTAGCGGCAGCGGAAAAAGTGGGTGGATTGGCGGTATCCATCTCTTTTGGCTACGAAACAAAAAATAACGAGGCAGAAGATATCGAAGAAATATTTAAACGGGCGGAAGATGATATGTACCGTCATAAGCAATATGAAAGTACGGCAATACGACCCAGACCCAAATAGTAAACCCACCGCAAAAACGGTGGGTTTACTATTTGGGTCTATTGGTTATTCCGGGTAAAAACGGCCGGTTAAACTTCTAAATGGCGGGGATAGGTATAGTCCTTCTCCATCGGTAAAAAGACATAACCTTCAGCCTGGAGCGTTTCAATAACGATGGGAATGGCATTTCGGCTGGATTCTTTGAGTTCAGCATGGCATAAAACAACCGATACATCGTTTTCCCGACATCCTTCAATAATCATTTGGGCAATGACATCACTTGGCGGTGGATCAGAGCAGCCGTCTCCGGAAGAAACATTCCAGTCGCTGTAATTAAAGCCCCGACTAACGATGCCCTGAACACAGGCCTCATTGGAGTTTGTTGAACCACCTGGAAAACGAAAAACGTGGCTGGTTTCTGTTTGACCCGTTATTGATTTTTGGAACTGATCCAGCTCCTCAACATCGGCAAAAAAGGCGTCCGGATTGCTGTAAAGGCCGTAATCGTGGCTGCTGGTATGATTAGCCAGGGTATGGCCTTCATCAACAATCCGGCGATACATGGCTTTGGCATTGTCATTGTCATGGAGGGTGGTAAAAAAGGTGCCCTTGGCATCATATTCATTGAGTATATCAAGAAGTGCTCCGGTATTTTCGCTGGGGCCATCATCGAAGGTCAGAAAAACAACCTTGATCCCGGCAGTGTCTCCACTCCGAAGTCGAGCTTTTATATCGGCCAGGGGATCATCATCCGTCACCTGGGGTTTGGTTTCCGTTTTGGCATTCTGCTGATTATTACTGATTACGGTTTCTGTTTTGGCAGCATTGGGGTCGGACGAATTAGCTGATGAAGTCTGAAGGATCTGTTTTTGGGTATTAAAGGCTTCGGCCATTTTATTCATTAAAAAAAACAAAGACATGGTAATGATAACGAGAATAATCAGGCTCATTGCCGAAAATGTCAGGAAACGGGGTAAATTTTTGATTCGTAATTTTGGGGTGGTTTTCTTTCTCATCGCTACCTCTATTGTTTTAAAATCAGAACAGCGGGCAGTCTCGCCGAGTCTAACCCGTCTAAAGTTGATTGTAGCAGAAAACCAACTAAATGTGTAATTTATTTCTTGTTTTTTTAAAAAAAATATTGAATTCACATTGTAACCGCAAAGAGCGATTACTGCAGCATTAGACAAGGCTTAAGAGAATCGGTCAAAACCTTTAAACGGTTTCAAGTTTGAGCTCCTTTTGGCAATTGGGTTGAATTTAAACCGAGCTTGTGATAGGCTATTTTTATTTGAGGAGCAGGCCGATGGATATAATGGTGGTGATCAGCCAGATGTTGGAATTATTTTTGATTTTGGCTTTTGGATATATTGCAGCAAAGAAAAAAGTTGTCAGTGGAAATTTCGGATCACAACTTTCGAATTTTATTTTAAGTATTACGCTGCCATGTATGATGCTGGCCTCGGTGGCAACCATGCCAGCCGATACCAATAATTCGGATGTCATTATGATGTTTATAATTTCCATTCTTTTTTATGTGGTGATGCCGTTTATTGCTTATTTGATTGTCCGAATCCTGATGGTGCCAAAAGAAGACCGTTACTTATACATGTATATGACCATTTGGTCTAATGTTGGCTTTATGGGTTTTCCTGTGATCGCATCGATTTTTGGGGAAAGCGCTATTTTTTATGCAACGATCTTTAATCTAATTTTTAATGTCAGCAACTTTACCCTGGGGATTATGCTGATGTCAAAAGAGGGTCGAAATGCGCTGGATGTAAGAAAGTTTTTATCCCCGGGGATGGTGTCATCGATTATTGCAGTTATTATGTTTGCCTGCCATTTTAAATTTCCGGAGCTTCTTAACGATACGTTAAAAACCGTCGGGTCGACGACGACGCCCCTGGCCATGATTGTAATCGGCATTGCTTTATCAGGGATTTCAGTTCGGAGCGTTTTTGCCGAGTTCAGACTGTATCCCTACGTGATTATTAAGCAGGTCTTGTTGCCCTTATTGGCCTGGGTGATTTTAAGAAATGTGATCATAAATCCCTATTTACTGGGAATTGTGATTATCATCATTGCGATGCCGGTGGCAACATCTTCGGTACTTTTTGCCAATCGCTACGAAAACAATGTTGCGCTGGCTACAAAAGGCGTTTTTATCACGACCCTGGCTTCGGTTGTTACGATTCCAATGATCGCATTTCTGTTAATGTGAACGATCGGTACAGATTCCCGATAATCTTTCTTCAAGCTTTGAAATTAAATGCGAGTAAGAGTTTGTTATTGTATGGTTGTTCAAGAAAAGGCTATATTTATACGAAAAAATGTGCTAGAATTATCATTAATTTAGTGAAAACTAAAAATAGTTATCACAGGAAAGCGGAGAAAACGAAATGATCGAATTAGCAGAAGTATTGGATCTGGCTGATAAAAGTGGATTTACGAGAGCAGCCAAACTTGAAGTTTCCACCATTGATTTAAACCCCGAAGTCAGACAAATGTGTGCCGATAATAAGTGTCAGATCTATGATACCAATTGGGCCTGTCCACCGGGATGTGGAACATTGGAGGAATGTGGAACAAAGGTAAAAAATTACAAGCATGGCGTGATTGTTCAAACCACCGGCGAATTAGAAGACAGTTTTGATTTTGAAGGGATGGAAGAGATCAAGAACAAGCACAATGCCAGCTTTGATCGGCTGGTTGAAGCCCTGTTTGAAAAAAAAGCGGATATGCTTCCACTGGGCGATGGATGTTGTTCACTGTGTCAAAAATGTACCTATCCAGAAGATGCCTGCCGCTTTCCCGAGAAAGCCTTCTCATCCATGGAAGCCTTTGGAATTCTTGTTAGTGACTTGTGTAAACTAAATCAGCTTGAATATTACTATGGCCCTAATACCCTAACCTATGTTGGGTGTGTATTATTTAACTAGTCAGTTTGCCACGGAACCCTTTTAACAGATAGCAAATATGATCTCCCTTTCCGTCTGGCTGTAAGCGCCAACCCGGAAAGGGAGATTTTTTATATTAACTTAATAGTCGGAAAAAACGGAGACTGATTTGATTTGTAAATAGCCATGATTTCCTAATTAGTAAAAGCGATTGATTTTATAAATAACTGTTGACATAAACATTAAATTGATTTAAAATTGTCTCAGTTGCGAAAGTGATTAAATCAGGCAGCCAACGAGTGCTGTAAAAAAGAATGGCACAAAAGTGATCCAGTCAAGCGATGTAATCGCTATCACATTCCCGAGATAACGGCTATTTGAGAACTTAACAGTTGTAAAACTAGCATCAGTCGTTACGTCATCGTATCAGAAATTAGGGATTACACGCACACACGTGGAATCGTTAATATAACCGATATCATCCAGATATCATAAATCGATTTTAAAATTGGAGGAAAAAATGTCAAAAATCGAAGAAGTAAAAGCAAAGGTTGAAGCTGGAAAGTCAAAGCTGGTTCCGGTATTGGTTCAGGAAGCCCTAGATGAAGGCAGTGCACCGGCAGAAATTCTTCAGGCCATGGTGGATTCAATGGGTGTGGTCGGGGATAAATTCTCATCCGGGGAAATCTTTGTACCGGAAATGCTGATTGCCGCTAAAGCCATGTCTAAAGGTGTAGAAGTGTTAAAACCGCTGATGGCTGGTGACGGTTCAGCTTCGCTGGGTACTTGTGTTATCGGAACGGTGGCTGGTGATCTTCATGATATCGGTAAAAACCTGGTTTCGATGATGATTGAAAGTGCCGGTTTTGATATGGTCGATCTGGGCGTTGACGTCCCGGCTGATACCTTTGTTCAAGCAGTAAAGGATAATGCAAATGTCAAGCTGGTAGCCTGTTCCGGTCTGTTGACGACGACCATGCCAGCCTTGAAAGAAGCGGTTCAGACGATTAAAATGGCGTATCCGGATTTAAAAGTAATCGTTGGTGGGGCGCCAGTTACGCCAGAGTACGCAACTGAAGTTGGTGCTGATGGCTATGCTCCTGATGCCGGAAGTGCGGCAGTTAAAGCCAAAGAATTGGTAACCGCATAACAGTATCGGTTTAAAAGAACAAGCGGGCGTTGCTCAAGGCAGGTTCACAACGATCCATATAATTTTAGGAGGTATTAGAATGCTGACAAAAAGACAGAATTTACTGGAAACCATTAAAGGTGGAAATCCCGATCGCTTTGTAAAACAATATGAGTTTATGAATTTGATTATGGAAGCGCCCATCGGAGCCATGTGCGGGCCGGGACAGACAATAAAAAATGGCTGGGGAATTACCTTTACCTGGCCGGAAGGTCAATTGGGTGGTTTTCCGATTCATGATGATGCGCACAAGGTTTTAAAAGATATCACCGATTGGCGCAGTCAGGTAAAAGCACCAGCGGTGGAAACGTCAGATGAAGCCTGGGCAGCAGCGGTTGCTCATGCGAATGCCGTCGATCGCAATGAAGAATTTGTAACTGCCTTTGTAGCGCCGGGAATCTTCGAAATGACCCATCATCTGATGAGCATGGAAGATGCCTTGATGGCCCTGTATGAAGAACCCGAAGCGATGCATGATCTGATTGATTATCTGGTTGAGTATGAACTGGCTTATGCCAAAGAAATGGTTAGCCGCCTCCATCCCGATTGTATTTTCCATCATGATGACTGGGGTAGCCAACGTTCTTCGTTTGTATCACCGGAAATGTTTGAGGAGTTCTTTGTTCCGGCTTATAAAAAAATCTATGGTTTTTACAAGGATAACGGGGTAGAGTTGATTGTTCATCATAGCGATTCCTATGCCGCCAACCTGGTTCCAGCGATGATTGAAATGGGAATCGACATTTGGCAGGGGGTCATGACAACCAATAACGTACCCGAACTGATCAAAAAATATGGTGGTCAAATTTCGTTTATGGGTGATATTGACAGTGGTGTCATTGACTTCCCAGGTTGGACACCGGAGATTGTCTTTGAAAAAACAAAGGAAGCCTGCGAACGATGTGGTAAACTCTACTTTATTCCGGGGGCCAGCCATGGTTTGAATTTTGGCTGCTTCCCAGGTGTTTATGAATCAAACGATGAAGCCATTGATAAAATGAGCGCCTTAATGTTTTAAGAAAAACGACTCAAAAATAGAACTAAAAAACCCGCTGAGAATTTTTATTGATTCTCAGCGGGTTTTGAATTTTACTTAAAGGTAGCCGTGGGATTGCCGTTCTCAATTTTTAAGGTAATTTCGGAAACTGAGAACAAATCAATGTTCGACCACTCAACGGTGGTACCTGCCGAATCGGCAACCATCAAATCCCAGTATTGTTCTTCAACCTCGGTATCAAAAACGATGTCCGTTGAACTTCCGCTTGGCAGCGTATCAGTAGTCAGGAGATCATCACCCCAGCTGGCTTCACCAGTGGGAGAAACATAGATTGCGTAAATCTCGATCCCGGTGTCATTAACAATGGTAAAATCCTGAGAATAAACGGTGGCATCATCGGAATCATCAGAAGATGATGAACCGCCACAGCCGGTAAAAATAAACAGCGACAGAGCAAAAACCATTAGGATACTGAAGAATTTCATTTTTTTCATACTTTTCACCTCATAAATAAATTTAACGTAAGACAATCATAACAGCAAACAAATGTGATAACAATTCAAATTCACGGCGAAAATAGCCGTTTCACGCTGTCGGGAAGCTGCAAATAAATTGTGAAATCGGATTGAATATGATAAAATTATCAAAAAACAGTTAATGAATCAACGGTCAGATGGAGGACAGCATGGTTTATATAGCAGTTTGTGAAGATGAACAGGAACACCAGGAAAGAATTGAGTGGTATTTAAAAGAATACAGTGCCATTAATTGCTGTGATTTCGAAATCGCTTTTTTTTCGACGGCGGTGGATTTTTGGGCCCATTATCAGCCCGAATCATTTTGTATCGTCTTTTTAGATATATATTTGGAAGAGGGCAATGGCATCGAAATTGGCAAACAGCTACGAAATGTAGGGGAAGACTGCCAAATGGTTTTTATTACATCAAGCAGGGATTTTGCCATCGAAGGCTTTGAGTTAAAAGCCCAGCACTACATCGTCAAACCGATCACGAAAGAAAAAATATTTGAAGCATTAGATCGTTGTCTGGTAGTTTTGTCTAAGGAGCTTCAGGTGATCCGGGTTCCCAATGGAAAACTGGAAGTAGCCGTTCGATTGAAAGATATTATTTATGTGGAAGTGTTTAATAAGATCTCGGTAATCCATACGGAAAATGAAGAAATCAAGACCTATCTGCCCTTATCTCAGCTAGAAAATATGCTAGGCGGTAGACCCTTTTTGCGCTGCCATCGTTGCAGCATCATTAATATGAATCACGTCGAGGATTACACTACCACTGATTTCATTATGAATAATGGTGATCGGGTGGGAATCACCCGCAGTAACAGTGTCGCAGTTCGCCAAAGGTATTTGGATTTTATGTTTACAAAAGTCAGAGGTGAAGTCAGTGCTAAGCAGTAATCTGAACATCGTTTGGGGGATTGCTTTATCAATAGGCCCCTATTTTATTCTAGCCTTTATACCGGTCTGGAAGCAGCTCCGGTATTCAAAAAAAACGGTAATCGCTGCGGGTACCTTGTGTATGGTATTAAACATCATTTCAGTGATCATGATCATTGAATGGGTTCCGAATTGGAACAGTTTGCGTGCTTTTCACAGCGTCTTTTTTTTATTGCTCTACCTGGGGGTTTATACCGCAATGGTTCGGGGAACGCCTGCTAAACTTTTGTTTGTTGGACTGCTGGTTAAAAGCTATGCCGAGTTTATTGTTACCATGGCCAAATTTCTGGAGATTGCTTATCTGACGTATGGATTGCATCGGGTTTATGTTCAAACCTCCTATTCTTTCTACTTTAACCTGTTTCAATGCGTAATCCTGGCGTTGACGTATCCCCTGGTATGGATTTTTTTCAGAAAGAAAATTAGTCAAGTGATGGCGACCCGCAACAAGGCCTGGAGCTACCTCTGGATTATCCCGATGGTTTACTATATTATCAGTCTGGCCTTTGGCGCTCTGAATGCGGCCCTGATTGCGCAATGGCAGTTTCTGGTGTTTAATTTGGTTTCTTTTTTAGGCTTTTACCTGATTTATTATGTAGTCATTGAAATGCTGGAACAAACTCAGAAAAACATCCTTTTGGCCGAAAGCAACGAGGTTATTAAACAACAATTGCTATTTCAGTCGGAGTATTATAAGAAATTTGGGATCTGTATTGAAGAGACCCGCAAAGGTGAACATGACCTGAGGCATCATTTAAACGCAGTACTGGGATTGATCCAACAGAAGAATGGGGACAAGGCAGAAAGCTACATCGCCGAATTGCTGGGGAACCGCTTGAGTATCGCCGATATTATGTATTGCAAAAATGATGCTGTTAATGCCATATTAGGCTATTACGCCAATATTTGTAAACTGGAAGCGATTGATTTTACCATTGAAGCAATGGTGCCCCAGGATTTAAAAATTGATGAAACGGATTTATGTGTGGTTTTTGGAAATGTTCTGGAAAATGCCCTGGAAGCCAACCGGCGAATCACCTCAGGGGAAAAGATGATAAAACTGGCATCCCAGTTTATTGGCAACAAGTTATATATTACGGTGGACAATCGTTTTAGTGGGAAAATCTCAATGAAAAATGGCGTCTACCTTTCCCAGAAAAGAGAGCAGTCATCTGGTATTGGGATTGCGTCGGTGACCGCCATCGCTCAAAAATATGACGGCGAAGCTCGATTTGAAGCAGATGATCAGATCTTTAGCGTGGCGGTTGTACTGTCCAATACTAGCCGGACAATGGCTCCGGATCGTCTATCGATCTGGGATGGCCGGGGAATCAATAATAATCCTTGTCAGTTGGAACATTAATCACTATAATAAATACAAACTAAAAGTGTCGATACAACGGTCAGAATTACCGGCAGCGGTCAGATCGGGGTAAATTTTGGCGAAAAATTGTGAAAAAGGGAGTAACAAATGAGTTTTGAGTTGATCCAGGAAATCCCCTCACCCAGTGAAATTTTAAAAATGATGCCTTTATCTGAAACGGGCAAAAAAATAAAAACCCAGCGGGATCAGATGATCCGAGATGTGTTTGAAGGAAAGGACGATCGCTTCATCTTAATCATTGGGCCTTGTTCAGCAGATAATGAAACAGCCGTGATTGATTATGTGAATCGTTTAAGTGCAATTCAGAAGGAAGTGGCGGATAAGATTATCATCATTCCGCGAATATATACCAATAAACCACGAACCACCGGCGAAGGTTATAAGGGGATGCTTCATCAACCAGACGCTAACAAAGAAGCAAACATGGTTGAGGGGATTAAAGCCATTCGCCAATTACACATCCGTTCTATTGAAGAAACTGGTTTGTCCTGTGCGGATGAAATGCTATATCCCGAAAACTATGCCTACCTGGAAGATTTGCTCAGTTATGTGGCGATCGGGGCCCGATCGGTGGAAAATCAGAAACATCGTTTAACGGTCTCGGGTCTGGAAATTCCGGTGGGAATGAAAAACCCGACGAGCGGTGATATTACTGTAATGCTGAATTCCATTCAGGCCGCTCAGGCAGGACACACCTTTATCTACCGGGGGTGGGAAGTAAAAACGAATGGAAATCCGCTAACCCATGCGATTATGCGGGGATCGGTGGATCAGCATGGACGCAACTATCCCAACTATCATTATGAAGATATTATGCATCTGATTAAGTTATATGAAAAGCGGGATTTTTCCTGCCCGGCCGTTATCATTGACTTGAATCATGCCAACTCCAACAAGCGTTTTGGTGAACAGCCCCGAATTGCCCGGGAAATCCTGCGTAATCGTCATTATGACGCCAGCTTGAAAAAGTATGTGAAGGGTCTGATGATTGAAAGTTACATTGAAGAAGGGAACCAGCCAGTCGATGGTGGGGTATATGGCAAATCCATTACTGATTCCTGCCTGGGATGGAAAGCTTCAGAAGAGTTAATTCGAACCATTGCTGAAAAAGTATAGTAAATAAAAAACCGTCAATTGTCTGTCAATGAACAATTGGCGGTTTTTTAATGCTTAAAAACGATCAGAAATGGGATATTTAAAAAGGCAGGTGACTAAACGTATAAACAGGGGGTATCAAATTACTAAGCATTTATATCTATAGAAATATGACAGTTCCAGTATGTGTTGAAAGGGTTATGAAGGATGAATCAGATAATCAGACAAAAGATTGCTGTTATGATGGGCTTCATAAAAATGCGGTTAAAAAACCTGAGAGCCATTACTTATAATATAAAAAACAACGGAGAGGGGAATCGAGATCGGGATCTCAATTATCTAAAGAATCATTTATTTTATGATATTACCTTCTATTTTATTCTGTTGGGGCCGATTCTGTTCTTTTACGGTGCCTATCTGTTTTATGAGGAAGGCAAGTATGTGGTATCGGTTATGGAGTTTTTACTGTATTTTGTCTCCGTCTTTGTTCTGCTTAATCATAAGATCAATCTTCGAATCAAAAAACTCTTTTTCCTGCTGACCGGCTATTTTGCCAGTGTGCTGGTGCTGATTGTGGCTGGACCCATGGGAGCCGGAATGGTATGTGTGACAGTGGTGCTGGTGTTATCCGGGTCGCTGCTGGATAAAAAATGGGTTTTGAAATTTATTGCTTTTAATCTGTTTGCTTTTCTGGTTATTACAGTGCTGTTGTTCAGCAGTTTTTTCAATGAATTTGCCATTGCTGATTACGGATCAAGATGGCCGATCGTTGCCATCAGCAGTCAGATCCTGGGAATTGGTTTGTTATTTGTTATCCAAATCATTTATGAGGGGCTTGAGAAACAAGCAAAAATCATCATCAGATCCCAAAAAAGTCTGGAAGCCAGTGAGCAAAAATACCGATATTTAAGTTATCATGACCATCTGACGGGGTTGTACAATCGTCTCTTTTGGGAGGAAGAGCAAAAGCGGATTAACATCAATGAACAGTTGCCGATTTCAATTATAATTGGTGACATCAATGGGATTAAACTGATGAATGATGCCTTTGGCCATGAAGCTGGAGATCGGATGATCATTGAAACATCCCGGATCATGAAAAACAGTTGTCAGAAGGGTGAAATAGTTGCCAGAACCGGAGGTGATGAATTTAGCATCCTGATGCCAAAAACATCCCGGGAAGCGGCGCTGAAACAGATGGAAGAAATAAAGCAAAGTTTTGCTGAACATAATCGGCGGATTTTGAATGAGGCATTTCATATTAATGTGGCCTTGGGTTCGGGAACAAAAGAAGAACCCCATGGCGATTTGAAGGAAACCATCAAAAGAGCTGAATTATACATGAACCAGCGCAAACTACTGGAGCAACGCAGCTCACATAGCGCTATTATTGCTTCAATCAAAGCGACGATGTATGAAAAAAGCCATGAAACCGAGGAGCATTCTGAACGCTTGGCGGCTTTGTCGCGAATGATTGGTCAAGCCCTCAATCTTTCCCAAATCGAACTGGACAATCTGGAATTACTGGCGACACTTCATGATATTGGCAAGGTCGGAATTGATGATCGGATTCTGGCAAAACCTGGAAAACTGACTGAAAAAGAATGGATTGAAATGAAAAAGCACCCAGAAATTGGCTATCGTATTGCTTGCGCTTCACCAGAGCTGGTATCGATCGCTGAGTATATTCTTTGCCATCACGAGCATTGGGATGTTAGTGGTTACCCGAAAGGCCTAGTCGGAGAAGAGATTCCGCTGTTGTCACGGATTATCGCAATCACAGATGCCTATGATGCAATGACTGAGAACCGAATCTACCAAAAAGCAACAAATTGCCAAAATGCCTTAGCTGAAATTCAGAAAAATGCGGGTTCACAGTTTGATCCCGATATTGTTTCGTTATTTGTTGGAATTATGCAGAAAAATCCGGTCTGTGAGGAAATCTTTAGCATAAACCGATAGCCAGAAAAAATGATATATAAGTAAGGCTGGTCTCTTCGTTTAGAAACCAGCCTCAAGTCATGCAATGAATTATCTATTATGGAACAGCGTTGCTGTGAGTTTGCAAAATTTAAAGGACGAACCGGTTGTATCAGTCAAGAAATAGATTAATGATTAACGTGAATTTATCCGGTTTTTGAAACATTAAGCCATGTCCTGCTTCGGGGATCAAAATGAGCTTGGAGTTCGGCAATCGACTGGCCAGATATTCGGCATTTTCGGAAGGGAGAATCAAATCGTCTTTACCATCAATAACCAGAGTTTCGTGTTTTAGAAAAGGAATGCGATTACAGGAACCTTCCCACTTGTTGATCGCATCAGCTTGTTTCAGGATCGAATCAGGATTCATAACCCCCAGCGGGCGATGAAATATTTCCCGAATGCGATCCGGATTATTTTTTATCCACTCAGGAGGGAAGATCAGTCGCAGCCACTCATAACCTTTTTCAGAGGGAATTCCCAGTGTGTTTTCAAGCCGGAAAAGAACCTTTGGTTCAGGAGGAAAGATTTCCGGATGACAAAGTGAAGCGTATAGAATCAGTTTGTTAACAATTTCAGGATGCCTTAAGGCTAACTCCTGAGCAATTGATGCCCCCATGGACCATCCCAGCACATGGGCACTTTCTATCTTTAATGCAACCAGCATTTCATAGGTGTCTTCAGCAAACTGTTCAATTGTAAAAGGCTTATGACCTGAACTGGTTTCACCCATGCCGCGGTTGTCAAAGACAATCACCTTGTATTTTTTTGACAGCGAACGTAAAAACCGTTCCTCCCACAGGTTCATGGTTCCACCATAACCCATTATTAAAAGCAGAGGGTATCCGGATCCATAAACTTGGTAGCTCATACTAATGTCTTCAACTCTTACCATTACAACACCTCTCTTTGAAAGAATAGCCATTTATTTAATACCCATAATGAAGGAATTTATTAACAAAAGGCGATGAATATTAAAAAAAAAATCTAAGCATTATTTTCAAAAATGGCATAATAAAGCCAGATTAATTCTTTACAAAAGAGTTACAAACGTTTACAGTGTAGTTGTTTACTTTTGCCATAAACATGATACAATATAATTGAATCAAGGATCAACCAAATCCTTTTCCAATTTAATGACAGGATCATTGAAAAGTAAAGAATCACTTAACTGAATGAAAAAATCAGGGAGAAGCTTATCAGATTGAAAGAAGATCAGAGATAAACTTCAAGGAACTGATTTTTCGATCATACACTCTACGGTGGAAAAATTCTTAAAGTCATAAGAATTGAGGAGTACATCGTTAATCACAGTCAGATTTATTGGCGATCGGTATTGACATTATGATCAGCACATTAAAACGATGTGTTCATAATAAAAATAATAGATCAAGAATAGGTAATCAACGTGAGAAGAGAAGATGATTTTCAATTGAAATTCAGCGTAACAAACGGGAGAAATTTGGACGAGAGAACAGATTGTTCAGAAATTTATTTCATAAAAAATCCCCAATGCAAAAACGGCAGAAAAGGATCGTAAAAGCGAAATAAAAAGTAAGATAATCCCTGGAGCAAGTGAACTATTTACATTGGAAATGCGAAGCGGAAGATTTTTGATAAGCAGAAAGGGGTGAGTCCCAAAAAATGACAACTGAGATTGTAAGCTGAGGCCGATTCTACAGAATTAATTGTGGAATCGGCTTTCAGCTTTTTTGTGGTTGGACGGATCTATAAAAATAAGCGCCAGAAAATGGGTGGAGTTTAGAAGTCAGTTTTTTGATAATCATAAAAAAGTGAGGTTTGTTTAATGCTCGATTGGGTAATAAAAGACAATAAGCAAATGAGATTGGGAGATTTAGCATGATTGATTATCTTAAAAATGGTTTATTTGATATCCGATCCGATCAGATGGGTGCCGATGCTATCCACGAAAGTATTGTAGCTGGTGTGAAGCTAAAGGGTGCCCCGTTGATTATTCTTTTCTGTGCCATTATTGTCGCTTCGGTTGGTTTAAACACCAATTCAACGGCGGTTATTATTGGAGCGATGCTCATATCACCGCTGATGAATCCGATCATTGCCATGGGCTATAGTCTGGCGACCTATGACGGGTTATTGCTACGAAACGCCGCCCTTAATTTTATGATTCAGATTATTATTGCCCTGATTGGCGCTTCCATTTATTTCTCGCTGACCCCGATTCATGAGGCTACCAGTGAATTGATCGCCAGAACCGGGCCCTCTTTTTTTGACATGCTGATTGCCTTCTTTGGTGGAACCGCTGGGGTCATCGGAATAACTAGAAAAGAAAAAACCAATGTCATTCCCGGTGTTGCCATTGCCACTGCACTCATGCCACCAATGTGTACCGTTGGCTATGGCATCGCCAACAGCAACCCGGATTATATTTTCCCGGCGGCTTATTTATTTCTGATTAATGCTTTTTTTATTATGCTGGCAACCTTTGCTTTTTGTAAGCTGCTGCAGCTCAAGCAAGCTGCGGTGGTTAAAGAGCGCTTCAATAAAATTTTAAAGCGGGGGTTCATTCTCGGGATGATTCTAATCACCATTCCGGCCGCCGTTTCGGCTGCTTATGTGGCAATAGATTCGATTATTGATAATAATTTGACCAGCAAGGTTGAAACTTTTGTCAATGCGGAAGTCAATTCATCGACAACCACCACCATGCGAGCAACCATTGACCCGGAAAGAAAAAATCTGCGACTGGATTTGATTGGGGAAGTTTATAGCCCAGATCAGATTGACCGGATCACAACAAATATGGCCGACTATGGATTGGAAGGCTATACCCTGGAAGTGGTTCAGGACATCCGAACGACCCTCTTTAACTATTTTGAAAAAGAAAACAGTGCCGGCATATTGGAAGGTGAGATTGTGATTGTCTAAAACACTCACCCAAAGATTAAGATGAACCTAAAAAAACAGCCACACGATCCAGTGCGGATTTTGTGGCTGTTTTAGATGCGTTATGGAGCAATTTATTTTTTAGTTAAATAATTGTGACAGGCTCGGGCGGCTTCACGGCCTTCATTGATGGCCCAGACCACTAGACTTTGGCCCCGACGGATATCACCGGCAGCAAAGATATTGTCCACACTGGTTTGGTAAACACCGTAATCGGCTTTGACATTGGAGCGGGGATCTCGTTCCAGACCCAGTTGGTCAACCAGCAGGTCATCCGGTCCCAGAAAGCCCATCGCCAGTAAAACCAGATCTGCTGGCAGAATTTTTTCAGTACCGGCGATTTCCTTCATGGTCATCCGTCCGTTTTCATCAGCAATCCACTCAATTTCGACGGTATGGACTTCTATAACATGGCCTTCGGCATCGCCGACAATTTTTTTAGTGGTGGTACAGTATTGTCGGGGATCACTGCCATACAGGGCCACTGCTTCTTCCTGACCATAATCCAGCTTGTAGGTTTTGGGCCATTCCGGCCAGGGATTGGTTTCTGCTCGGGAGGTCGGCGGTTTTGGCATGATTTCCAATTGCAGGACGCTTTTACAGCCATGACGAATTGAGGTGGCAACACAGTCGGTACCAGTATCGCCACCCCCGATGATGACCACATGCTTGTCTTTGGCAGAGGTAAAATTACCATCGGTCAGGTTGGAGTCCAGCAGGCTTTTGGTGTTGGCTGATAAAAAGTTGATTGCGAAATCAACGCCTTTAAGATTTCGGCCTTCCACTGGCAGATCCCGGGGTTTGGTGGCGCCACCACATAAAACCACTGCATCGTAATCGGCTTTTAAATCGGCAACGGCGTAGTCTTTTCCGACCTCGGTACTGGTGACAAAGTTGATTCCTTCGGCGGTCATCAGGTCAACCCGACGCTGAACGACAGCAATCTTATCCAGCTTCATGTTGGGGATACCATACATCAGCAGTCCCCCAATCCGGTCGGCCCGCTCATAAACCGTAACATTATGGCCAGCTTTATTGAGTTCCGCCGCACAGGCCAGGCCAGCTGGTCCGGAGCCCACCACGGCGATTTTTTTATCGGTTCGCAGTTTTGGTGGGTTTGGCGTAATCCAGCCTTCTTTAAAAGCATGATCGATGATGGTGCATTCATTGGTTTTGATGGTTACCTGTGGTTGGTTTAAGCCGACGGTGCAGGCCCCTTCACAGGGAGCCGGGCAAACCCGGCCAGTGAATTCAGGGAAATTATTGGTGTTAAGCAGTCGAATTAGGGCTTCTTTCCACAACCCCTTGTAAATCATATCATTCCATTCAGGGATTAAATTATGAATTGGGCAGCCAGAGGCGCCGCCAGCAATCATCATGCCAGAGTGGCAATAGGGTACGCCGCAATCCATACAGCGGGCGCCCTGAAGACGTTGTTTTTCTTCCGGCAGCTCTAAATGAAATTCCTGCCAGTCTTTAATCCGTTCAAGAGGTTCCCGATCCTTGGGCACTTCCCGGTTATATTCTAAAAATCCTGTTGATTTTCCCATAATTGTTTACCTCCTCTCTAGTTTCCACTTACCCGGGACAGATCCCGGTTATTTTCTTCGAAAGCCGCCATTAA
The DNA here is from genome assembly GCF_002237635.1 of Acetobacterium sp. MES1. Classification (NCBI taxonomy): domain Bacteria; kingdom Bacillati; phylum Bacillota; class Clostridia; order Eubacteriales; family Eubacteriaceae; genus Acetobacterium; species Acetobacterium sp. MES1. Next base: position 80,672 of record NZ_MJUY01000061.1, on the reverse strand, counting down.
GGCCTCATCGCCGGTAAGACCGAGGGCTTTAACCCGTTCCATGGCATCCAGCATCCGTTTATAATCTCGAGGTAAAACCTTGGTGAATTGTTTTGCGTAGTGATCAAAGTCATCCAGGATTTTTTGAGCCAGTGAGCTGTTGGTATAATCATGGTGTTTGATGATCAACTCTTTAAGCTCAGCCAATTCGACCGCATCGGTGATTTTTACCAGATCAACCATTTCAGCATTGCAGGATTCACAGAAGTTTTCATCCAAGTCCAGCACATAAGCAATTCCACCGGACATTCCGGCGGCAAAATTTCGCCCGGTTTTTCCCAGAATGACGACCTTTCCGCCGGTCATGTATTCACAACCATGATCGCCCACTGCTTCAACAACGGCAGTAACACCGCTGTTTCTTACACAGAAACGTTCACCGGCGGCACCTCGAATAAAAGCCTCGCCTTCGGTGGCGCCGTAAAAGGCGACATTTCCAACGATGATGTTTTCTTCTGGAACAAAGGTCGCTTCTTTAGGTGGATAAATGACCATTTTTCCACCGGATAAGCCTTTACCGAAATAGTCGTTGGCATCACCTTCCAGCTTGATGGTCATGCCTTTGGGCATAAAGGCACCAAGACTTTGTCCGGAAGAACCTTTGAGGTTAATGGTGATGGTGTCTTCAGGAAGACCAGCTTCACCATAGCGTTTGGTAACTTCATTTCCGACGATGGTACCGACAACCCGGTTGACATTTTTAATTGTGGTGTTAATGACCACTTTTTCAGCTTTTTCCAAAGCAGGTTGGCAGAGTGCCAGGAGTTCGGTTAGATCCTTGGATTTTTCGATATTGTGGTTTTGCTTGATTTGACAATATAAACCGCCGCCTTCTGGAATGGCTGGTTGGTATAAAATACTGGAGAAATCCAGTCCTTTGGTTTTCCAATGATCAATGGCTTTGTTCATTTCCAGTTTATCGGAACGGCCAACCATTTCATCAATGGTTCGAAAACCGAGTTCGGCCATGATTTCCCGCAGTTCCTGGGCAATAAATTTCATAAAGTTAACAACATGACCAGGATCACCCGTAAATCGCTTGCGTAGCTCAGGGTTTTGTGTTGCCACCCCAACCGGGCAGGTATCCAGATGGCAGACCCGCATCATAACACAACCAAGAATAACCAGTGGTGCAGTCGCAAAGCCGTATTCCTCAGCGCCCAGTAAGGTTGCCACCGCTAAATCTTTACCCGTAAGCAGTTTACCGTCCGTTTCAACTTTTACCCGGGTTCTCAGGTTATTGAGTACCAGCGTCTGATGGGTTTCCGCCAGTCCAAGTTCCCAGGGTAAACCGGCGTGTCGGATACTGGTTCGCGGTGAGGCGCCAGTACCGCCATCGTAACCACTGATTAGAATCACATCGGCTTTTGCTTTGGCAACACCAGCGGCAATGGTTCCAACACCAACTTCAGAAACCAGTTTGACATTGATACTGGCTTCACGGTTGGCATTTTTCAAGTCATGAATCAGCTCGGCTAAATCCTCGATGGAATAAATATCATGGTGTGGCGGTGGTGAAATCAAGCCGACACCAGGTGTTGAATAGCGGGTCTTGGCAACCCAGGGATAAACTTTACGTCCAGGCAATTGTCCACCTTCCCCTGGTTTTGCACCCTGGGCCATTTTGATCTGAATTTCCTGGGCACTGGACAGATAGTGGCTGGTCACTCCAAAGCGACCGGACGCCACCTGTTTAATGGCACTGAGTCGGGAATCGCCATTGTGCAGAGGAATGTGTCGTTCGGGATCTTCACCGCCTTCACCGGTATTACTCTTGCCACCAATCCGGTTCATGGCAATGGCCAGACATTCATGGGCTTCGCTGCTTAATGAACCGTAGGACATCGCTCCGGTTTTAAAGCGGGTACAAATGCTTTCGACGGATTCAACTTCATTAATGGAAATCGGCGCAAGATCTTTAAAAGTCATCATGCCTCTTAACGTACAGGTTCGTTGGCTTTGTTCGTTAATCAGAGCTGTGTATTCCTGATAGGTCTGATAATCACCGTTTCGGCAGGCAGTTTGCAGTTTATAAACAGCTTCGGGGTTATAGGTGTGATATTCACCATCGGCCCGCCATTGAAAATTACCGCCGGATTCCAGCGCATTGGCATCGCCAAAGGGATTACGGTAGGCCTCATCATGACGCATTTGTGATTCCCGGGCGATTTCGTTGATACCAATACCTTCGATTCGCGAAGGGGTTCGAGTGAAGTATTTATCAATAACTTCGGAGTTGATCCCCACGGCTTCAAAAATTTGGGCACCATGATAACTTAAAATGGTTGAGATACCCATTTTTGACAGTACCTTGATGACCCCTTTACTGACGGTTTTAATATAGGTTTTGACCGCTTTTTCATAGGCTACATCGGTTAACATGCCACGATCAATCAGATCAGCAACGCTTTCGAAAGCCAGATAGGGATTAACAGCGGTGGCGCCATAGCCGATCAGTACGGCAAAATGATGAACCTCCCGGGGTTCGCCGGACTCGACAATTAAACTGACTCGGGTTCGGGTCAGATTATTGACCAAATGATGATGGAGACCAGCAATCGCCAGTGCCGATGGGATGGGAACCATTTTTTCATTGACACCCCGGTCAGAAAGGACAATGATCGTATTGCCGTCAGCAATTGCCTGATCAGCGGTAGCAAAAATGTCGTTCAGGGCTTTTTCCAGACCGTCACCACCGGTATTGCTTTCAAACAAGGTGGATAAGGTAATGGTTTTAATTCGGGGATCATTAAGCTCCCGGATTTTTTCCAGATCTTCATTGCTAAGAATAGGCATATCCAGACTGATCTGATGGCAGCTTTCAGGCAATGGATTAATCAGGTTACCTTCGCCACCGAGATAGACTTCCGTTCCGGTGATCAATTCTTCCCGGAGGGCATCAATTGGCGGGTTGGTTACCTGGGCGAACATCTGCTTGAAGTAATTAAACAGAACCTGGGATTTATCGGACAAAACGGCCAGTGGAATATCGTTACCCATTGCACCAATCGGATCAACACCGTCTTTAGCCATCGGGATAATCAATGCTTTTAAATCTTCATAAGTGTAGCCAAAAGTTTTTTGACGCTGAATCAGAGTTGCCTTATCAGTGACATACTTTGTCTTTGGTTCTGGTAATTTGGTGATCGGGATGTTATGTTTTTCAAGCCATTCGGCGTAAGGCTGTTGCGATGCAACGGCGTGTTTCAGATCTTCATCGTTGATGATTTCACCTTTTTCAGTGTCAATCATCAACATTCGTCCTGGTTTTAAACGCTCCTTGCAAAGAATGTTTTCAGGGGGAATGTCTAAAACACCGACTTCTGAGGAAAGAATAACCATGTCGTCCTTGGTCACATAGTAGCGGGAAGGACGGAGGCCGTTACGGTCAAGAACGGCACCCAGGCGAACACCGTCGGTGAAGGCAATGGCGGCAGGTCCGTCCCAAGGTTCCAGCATTCTGGCGTGGTAATTATAGAAGGCTTTTTTCTCAGGACTCATGGTCTGGTGCTTGGCCCAGGGTTCAGGGATCATCATCATGGCACTGTGAGCCAGAGAACGTCCGGTCAGACTCAAAAATTCAAAGGTGTTATCAAAGATGGACGAGTCACTACCATCGACATCAACAACCGGGAAGGTCTTTTCCAGTTCGTTCCCAAAAAGCTCGCTTTGGAGCAGGGATTGACGGGCGTACATCCAGTTGACGTTGCCCCGGAGGGTATTAATTTCACCGTTATGGATCACATAGCGGTTGGGGTGCGCTCTTTCCCAGCTGGGGAAGGTATTGGTACTGAAACGGGAATGAACCATGGCAATGGCAGTGGTCACATCGGGATCCTGTAAATCCAGATAAAACTGACCGACCTGATCTTCGGTTAGCATCCCTTTATAGACGATGGTACGGGATGAAAAACTGGCAGCGTAAAAGGATAGTCCGGCTTTTTTTGTTTTCTTTTCAGCCTGTTTTCGAATGGTGTAAAGCTTGCGCTCGAAATCCATGGTATCGGTTAAAGCCGCATCTTTTTGAATAAACACCTGTTTGAGGAAAGGCATACTGTCAACGGCGGTTTTTCCCAGATCACAAAGATCCACCGGAACATCACGCCAGCCCAGCAGGGTTTGACCCTCTTCGATGATAATGTCTTCCAGAATTCTTTCGCATTGGTTTCTTTCATTGACATCGGTGGGCATAAATAACATCCCCAAACCATAGTCGCCAGGTTGGGGCAGAGTAAAGCCTTCTTTAATCGAAGCTTTTTCCATAAACTGGTGGGGGATCTGGATCAGAATTCCGGCACCATCGCCAGTGTTCTGTTCGGAGCCCCGACCGCCACGGTGTTGTAAATTAACAAGTGTTGTTAAGGCCTGCTTTACAATATCATGGGATTTTTTTCCTTTGATATGGACAATCGCTCCAATACCACAGGCATCATGTTCGAAAGCGGGATCATAAAGTCCCTGCTTTGGTGGTAAACTAGTGTGTTTCATACGCATTTTAACCTTCCTCAGAAAAATCTTTTGTTATGACCAGAATACTATTGGTTGAGTAAACATTCAATAGTATTTATTATTATAAAACGGGAATTTATTATTTCCTTCTATATATATTATAAGTATCCATCGTCAGCGAAAGAAATATTAGTAAAATATTAAGCTTAAAAATCCCCGATTGTTATAGACAAGATGGAGTCTTATAATTATACTATAAAGACAGATAATTACCACAAAAATTTATTGATCGAATCGAATAAATGGCGCTTTTTTTATAATGTATTTTGCAAATTAATGCAATTAGTGTTTTTGAATGGCGTTCAATTGTATGCCAAAACCGCACAGTTAAGCCCTGTATTCATTTACAGATTACGTTGATTAAATCTCAACGATGTATGGGTTCGGGCTAAATGTTTTTTTAAGATTTTATTCAATAATAATAGCTCTATCATGAAACAGAACCCATTGAGTTTGCTTCCGATAGAGCTAATTGATTTTTTCTATTAAGATTTAAAACATTTCTTTACTGAGTTGGTCGATCACTTCGCTGGTAGCTTCATAAACCCCAGGGAACGAGCTGATATTTAATCCTTGACTTAAATTTGGTATAAAATAGAGTTTGCCACATTCCTCGCAGGCTTTTTTCGCATCTTCATAAATTTTTTCACGGGTCCAGCCAGGGAAATCAACCCGGCCGCTATCAATGTCGCCCATAAACGAAATTTGACCACCGTATTTTTTGATCAATTCTGGCACGTTGTTCGTTGTCATAACGCCCTGCCAGATATCAACACCCATTTCGATCATTTCTGGAACGAGCGTCGCAGCATAGGAGTCACTGTGGTGAACAATCAGTTCAACACCATTGGCTTTCCAGAAGCCGTAGACTTTCTTGTAGGCAGGCAGAATGAACTCATCAAACATTGCCGGAGAGATAAATGTAGAGATTTGGCTGCCCCAATCGTCATGATGGAATAAAGCATCGGGTTGAATATGTTTGAGATATTCATTGGCATAAGCCAATTCATACTCAACAACATAATCGATCAGTTCTTTCATGGCTTCGGGTTCTTCGTACAAAGCCATCAGAGCATCTTCCATGCTCATCAGATGGTGGGTCATTTCAAAAATACCAGGAGCACAAAATGCGGTGACAAATTTGTCGTTGCGGTCAACTGAATTGGCATGGGCAACGGCAGCAGCCCAGGCTTCTTCTGAGGTTTCAATGGCCGGAGCTTTGACTTGGTTCTTCCAATCGGTGATATCTTTTAAGGCCTTGTGTTCGTCATCATGCATGGGAAATGAACCGATTTGATCGGCAGGCCAATCGAAGGTGATGCCCCATTTGTTTTTTACTCGTGTACCAGGAGCAGGTGCCAGCGGTAAATCCATGGGAGCCTCCATGATCAGATCCATAAACTCGTATTGATTGACAAAGCGATCGGGGTTTCCGCCTTTGATGGTTTCCATTAAGTTTTGTCGTTTTGTTAACATAATAATACCTCCTGAAATTTTGGTATGTTTAATAGAATGGTGGAAATGTTAGGTTTTTGGAATTGTTGTAATTAATTTTTTAAGAAGGATGAATTTAAGCGGTAACCAGCTCTTTCGCTTTAACGGCAGCGCTACCGGCATCAGGGGCATAACCATCAGCACCGACTTCAGCAGCATATTCTGGGGTGACCGGGGCGCCGCCAACAATCACTTTCATCTCCGGATGAGCGGCTTTAATGGTCTGTACTGCTTCTTTTAAGGCTGGCATGGTGGTGGTCAATAGACCGGAACAGGCCACCAGTTTGACATTGGCATTGTCTTTAACCGCCTGAACAAAGGTATCAGCAGGGACATCAACGCCCAAATCAACCATATCAAAACCAGCACTTTCAATCATCATCGAAACCAGGTTTTTACCGATATCGTGAAGGTCACCGGCAACCGTACCGATGATGCAGGTGCCCAGCGAGGTGGAACCATCGCCAGCCATCAGTGGCTTTAACACTTCCACGCCTTTTGACATGGCTTTGGCAGCAATTAGCATTTCCGGGACAAAAATTTCGCCGGATGAGAATTTGTCCCCAACGATGCCCATGGAATCAACCATGGCCTGGAGAATTTCTGCAGGTGAGCTGCCTTCATCCAGTGCTTCCTGTACCAGTCCGGGGACCAGTTTTGATTTTCCAGCTTCGACCTTTGCTTTGACTTCTTGAATTTTTGACATATTTTCCTCCTTGTGTGGTGTTTTTATTAGCGATGCTTACGTGTGTGCGTAAGCGAATCGTCAAATACATAAAAGTGATGAGTAAAACGAACACGTTTACAACCAATATTGTAATTGCTTGCGAGCAATTACAATATATATGATCGATCGCAAAAAGTCAACTAAATTCGTAAAATAAAAATAAACAACCAAAAAAAGCCTTTAGAAAACGATTAATATCTAAATAAAACAAAAAATAAAAGATGCCGCTATTGTTTGCGAACAATAGCGGCATCTTCGATATACAAATAATTTTTTACTTGCGTTAATTGGGGATATTCTTCGAGCAATCGATCAATGGTACAGTTGGCTGAGCTGATTAGAGACTTAATTAGCAAATGATTCGAATCAATTTTTAGCGAGTAAAACATCTGATTGATACAGAGATCGAAAATTTCTTCTTTTGAAATTTGGATTTCCTTTTCGTACTGCTTCATGGTTAACGCCCGAATTACCCCAAAAGAGGCAGTTACAGCACAATCCAGGGTGAGACCTTTGTCGGAGCTGGCAATTTGATTGTTCTGGGCAACCAATGTTTTATATAGTTCATAAAGATTGCCATCCCGGGTGGCTTTTTCAAGTAAATCGAATTTATTCATTTCGTAAATAAAGCGGTCATAGTGTGGGTCAATTCCGGTCAGCTTAAAATGTAATTTAAAAAAGGTGATTAACTGTAACAATTCATCATCCGTGGGGAGATACTTAAGCAAATGCGAATAGAGCGTCTCATAATTGTAATTGAGCATATCACTGGCGATAATGTCTTTGGTTTTAAAATAATAGGTGACCAAACCCAGATTGACTCCAGCTTCTTTGGCGATCATGGTGTTTGGTGTGTTGGCGTAACCGTTTTCCAGGTATAGCCGTTTGGCGGTATTATAGATTTTATCTCTGGTATTCATGGTGGCTGTCCTCATTCTTTTGTAGTATAAGGATATAATAGCATAAAAAATGAAACGTCGTCCATGTCTAATTTATTTGTATGGAGACTGTGCTAAGTTATTGAGATGGTAACAAGACAAAAAGATAAAAAGAAGCGAATCAAGATTTAAGATGTACATATTCGGGTAAAAATTATATAATTAACTAACAGCCGAAAGTTTGAAGCTGATTCAATCCTGAAATTAAGAAAGACGAGGGTTATGGAATGAATAGACTTAAGTTATTGCTTGTGTTGGGCGTCGTGATGATATTGGTGTCCGTTCTGGTAGGATGCGGCGGAAATACAAATAGTGGCAGTACTACCGGTCAATCTAATGTTTCGAGAGATACCGTGTATGAGTTTTATGATAAGGTGCAATTAGATCAGAACAAGGAACAGGTCGATGCCGAATTGGGTGTGCTTCCGACCGAAAGTGCCCAAATGAAAAACAGCTTTGCATATGTGAATGATAACACCGGTTTTGGGGTGAGTGTTTTGTTTGACGAAAATGGATTGGCTACCAGTAAAACCTTGTTTTATCCGATGACCGAAGATCTGGCTTTTCTAACAACAAAGCCGGTAACCGAGGCGCAGGCAGAGAGTATTCCTGATGGAGCGACGTACGACGAAGTCAAAAAGATCCTCGGCGGCGATGGGACCGAAACCAGTGCAACGCAGATTCCCTTTGAAGATAATAAGGTTAGCTATATAAGGGTTTGGGTTAACCAGGATGGAACCATGCTTCAGGCAGTCTTTCTAACGGATGGAACCACCAGTAATGTGATGTTTTTTGATTAATGAGAACAATATCTCAAACTGTCTTTTGGCAGCTTGAGATATTTTTTATCGGGTAATTACTATGGCATCTTATCCGGCTGCTGATATGGTAATAAAAATAAAATTAGGTTGAATGTTCGCAAGATTTCAGGAGTGGAGAAATGATATCAGTAAGTGCCACAATCATATTAGTTTTAGTCATTATAATCGGCCTTGTTTTTGCATTGACAAATGGGCTTCACGATGCCAGTTCGGTGGTGGCAACCTTTATCAATTGTGGAGCCGCCAGCCCGAAACAAGCCATTGCGGTCGCCTCTATCTTTGGTCTGATTGGGGCGGTAGTCGGCGGGAATCTGGTGGCTGATGCGATATCAGAGCTGATTGATCTGCCAACCGATGCTGCTTTATTGACGATTCTTTTTGCGGCAGTTTTCGGAGCGACCTTATGGAATTTAATAACCTGGAAATTGGGGTTGCCTTCCAGTTCCACCCATGCACTCATCGGCGGAATCATTGGTGCTGTGATTGTATCTTCTGGTTATGAACATATTTTATGGGGCTGGGCAGAGCTGATTGGTGAGAGCCACCAAATCACCGGTATTGTAAAAGTGATTATGGCCTTGTTTTTGTCTCCGGTTATTGGTTTTGCGATTGCCTTTTTTCTGGAAAAAATGACAAAGCTGCTGTTGCGTAATGCCAGGGTTTCCATCAATAAGCGGATCAATAAAATTCAGTGGTTCATCGTGGCGGGTCTTGCTTACAGCCATGGGTCCAATGATACCCAAAAGATTATTGGGCTATTCACATTGGCTCTGGCCGCCTGGAGCGGCACGGTTGTTCATTCGGCACCGCTATGGGCTCGGGTCAGTGGTGGAATTGTCATGTTCATGGGCACCTTGCTGGGTGGATGGAGTATCATGAAGACGCTGGGACGGGGCATTTTTGATATTAAACCGCTGCATAGCTTAAATTCGCAATTATCCTCGGTAAGTTCGATTTTAGGGGCAAACCTGGTTGGGGCACCGGTTTCAACAACGCATGTTGTCGTTGGTGGGATTATGGGAGTAGGTGCTGGCGATGAATATAAAATGGTTCATTGGGGTATCGTTAAAGAAATTCTGGTAGCGTGGTGTATTACCATTCCCTTGTCGGCTTTGGTATCCGCCTTTATTTATACCATAACAACAGTTATTTTTAATGTGATTTAGAAAGTGAGAAAAACATAATGGAGAAAAGAAATATAATTGATCGGATTTTTCCAATAAAATATCATTTTCATCAGATGCTGTTTATGCAGGCCCAAAGCAATGCATTGGGGGTAGGTGCATTATATGATTGGTTGAAAAGATCAGCAGAATCGGATTGTGAAGCATTGACCCGATATGTAAAGGAAGCGGATGAAATCCGGATGGAAATGGAAAAAAATCTGACGGAAGCATTTGCAACGCCTTTTGACCGGGGGGATATCTACTCAATATCGGTAGGGATGAACCGGGTTCTTAAATACGCGCAGTCAACGCTGATTTCCATGAAAACCTTTGATGTCAAAGCCAATGAAACCATCATCAGTATGGTGGAACAGTTAAACTTAGGCGTGGAAATTTTTGCTGAGGCGGTTCAAGATCTTAAAAAGAACCATGGCAAATCTGAGGAAGCGGTGGGCAAAATGAGAGCGACCCACCGGGAAATCGAAAAACTCTATATGGATGGCATGGTGTTTGTATTTGCTGGAACCGACCCCATGGAGGCTCTAAAGAAACGGGAAGTTTATCATCATATCAAAGATGCTTCAACAAACCTGGAAGAAACGGTGGATGTACTGCATCGGATTATTGTGAGGCTGACATAAAGCTGGTTATTAGATAGCTAAGAAACAAAATGATATGAAGAAAAGTCTATGGATGTAGATTCTTTTTTTGGCGACCCTTTCAATAATGTGAGGCGCTTTAAGACAGTATTAAGAGTAAGTGATGTTAAAAATATATGGAATAATTTTATGATGTTTGATTTACAAAAGAAATCGATCCGTTTAAGCAAATATAATATTAAAATCTTTAAGCATTGTCTGAAATGATGCAGAAAATAAAGTATTTATGTTATAGTAATATATCCTAAATGGCATGAGTATTAGAAGAGTAAAGGATTACATCATGAATGATAATGTAAACAAAACCAACGCCAGAAACAGCGCAGGAGGACATCATGAATAAGAGATTTGGCATATTAAAACGAGGATTGGCAATCATGACCGTTTTTTGTTTGTTGTTTCCAGCGACGAGCCACGCAGAAGATTCAGTTAATCCGGCAGTTCAGTCTATTATGACGACAACGCCAGTGGAAATGAGTGCGCCAGGGGGTGACGGGGCGGAATCCGGTGATGGGGAACCTACCGAGATTGAAACCATGGAACAGCTGCCGGAAGTAAATACCAACGAAAATCTGGAGCAACAAATCATTATTGTTTACGCCAAAAGTGGTGAAGACAATGTTAAAGAGCTGGCATTGACTACCGAGGAGGTGGCTTCTGGAGAGCAGCTATCGAACCGGGTTGATCTGATCGAAGTCAGTGATAAAACAAATGTGGATGCGCTGATGGCTGATCTGGCTCAGAATCCCAATGTCCTGACGGTGGATAAAAACGACAAAATTCAAGTGACATCATTGCCCAATGATCCTTATGTGACCAATGGTTCGGCCTGGCAGTTTCAACGAATCGGTGCCGATCAGATCTGGAACCAGATATCCAATGCCGACCCGGTGGTAGTGGCTGTGATTGATACTGGATTAAATGTCAATCATCCGGATCTGATTGGCAACACGGTGGCCGGGTATGATTTTGTGACCGGCAAGACAAACGTGGTGGATCTGGCTGGCCACGGTACTGCTGTCAGTGGGTGTATTGCGGCGGTTACCAATAATGGAATTGGCACAGCGGGAATTTCCGGTTTGGCCAATATTAAAATTGCCCCTTACCGTACCGGGGGGATGTATAGCGGGGATACTCAGCTGGATGTGGCCTATATTTGCGCTGCCATTCTTTCGGCTGCAGAGCGGCCGGAGGTAAAGGTCATCAATATGAGTTTTGGCGGATACGGAACCTTTTCTTCACTGGCGGTAGCAGTTAGTGAGGCGGTCAGCGCCGGTAAAATAGTGGTGGCATCATCAGGTAACGAAGGTGAGTCCTGGAATTCCCGGGTGGGACAATATGCCTATCCGGCATCTTATGACCATGTTATATCGGTAGGTGCTACAAACAAGGATAACAACCGGGCTTCCTTTTCTCAGTATAATGATCGGGTGGATTTGGTGGCCCCAGGCCAATCCGTTTTAACCACCGCCAGAAGTGGCGGCTACGAATATGCCAGTGGTACGTCTTTTTCCAGTCCGATTGTGGCTGGCGCCTGTGCAGTATTGATGGCAGCGGATGCCAGTCTCGATGCCGAAGCGGTTGAAACGCTTCTAAAAAGTACCGCCCTGGATCTGGGAACAACCGGTAGCGATCCTTACTATGGTAGTGGGTTGATTCAGTTGGGTTTGGCGGTGGCAGCCATTCATTCAAGTGACACAGTGGGGTCGACCTATCGTACCCACGTCCAGAATATCGGCTGGCAGGACTGGAAAAGTGACGGTCAGAGCAGTGGTACATCAGGCCAATCCCTGCGATTGGAGGGAATTGAGATAAAAATGAATAATCTGGGCAATGATCTCGGGATTGAGTATCAGACCCATGTTCAGAACATTGGTTGGCAGGGTTTTAAGCGAGATGGTCAAACCAGTGGAACCTTTGGCCAATCCCTGCGGTTGGAGGCGATTCAAATTCGTTTGACCGGCGCTGCGGCAACCAGCTACGATGTCTATTATCGGGTTCACAGCCAGAATTACGGCTGGTTGGATTGGGCCAAAAATGGCTGTAGCTCCGGAACTCAGGGAAAGTCTCTGCGACTGGAAGCGATCGAAATTCGCATTGTACCTAAAGGTGCGACAGCACCGGGATCGACCAGTCGGCCATTTGTCAGCTAAAAAAAGAGTTGGCAATAAAAATTTTATGAATAAAAGCAGTTTTTATGGGTAATGAACGTATAAGAAATCATTATGGGAAGGAGTGTCAGGAGATGATTATTACCTGGGATAATATCAGTGAGATAAATAGGCGTATTACAGAACGGGATTTGGCGTATAAGGTGCACTTGAGTGATGCCTGCGGCGGGCAGAGCATGTGGATTGAATCGATGGATAAAGATAATCGGTTTGATAACCTGGATGTTTTGAATGGGTTGATCCAGAATTATTTTACCGAGATTCATGCCGATGTTGAGTTTAGTTGGGATAAGAAATCGTTCTGGTCAAAGGATCGTTCCCTGGTATTTTAAACAGCATATTAAACCGTGACTTGGTGGGATCGGCCCACTTAAATACAACACCCAAAAAAGGAGCTTTTCAGCCCCCTGTTTATGGTGTTGTTATTTTTTGATGTACTTATTCACCAGGCGATAAGCTGTCGTCTGGCTTAACCCCAGAGAATCGGCCAGGTCATTGATGTTGCCGTAGATCTCAAAATAATCTTCAATCAGTCCCCGTTTGTAATTCTCAACCAGGTCATCAAAAATGACCTGTCTTTTTTTAATTCCCTCATTAGCGAAAAAGGAACTCAGTTGTTCGGGCAGTTTATCAATACCGATAACACTGCCAAGACTCATTACTGCCATCTGCTCCACGGCGTTTTTCAATTGCCGGACATTTCCCGGCCAGTCGTATTGAATCAGAGATTCGATTACCGGATTTGAGAAAACCTTATTCTGATTATATTTTTTATTGTATTCCTTCAAATAATACTGGGCAATCGGAAAAATATCGTCCCGCCGTTCCCGAAGTGAGGGGATGGTTTGGGTGATGCCGTTAATTCGCCAGTAGAGATCTTCCCGGAAGCTGTTTTTAGCGACCAGATCCTCTAAATTCTTGTTGGTGGCGGTGATAATCCGGGTATTGACGGTTTTGGATTCCAAGCCACCAACTGAGGTGAAGCGCTTATTTTCCAAAAAATCCAACAGTTTAACCTGGATATTGGGCTGCAATTCGCCGATTTCATCGAGAAACAGGGTGCCGTTATCAGCCATTTCCACCAGGCCCTTTTTTCCTTTGGGACTGGCACCGGTGAAGGCATAGGGGACATAGCCGAAGAGCTCGCTTTCAATCAGGTTATCGGGAATGGAAGCGCAGTTTATCGAAATAAACGGGTTGGCTTTCCGGGGGCTGCAATCATGAATAAACTTGGCCACCAGACTCTTACCAACCCCGCTTTCACCCAATAACAGAATCGGGATGTCGGATTTGGCCGCTTTCTTCAGTTTATGCAGGGTCTGGTAGAGAATGTAGCTGCGGCCAACAATGTTGTTGCTGGCCTTGGTTCGCTCCTCACGGGAACCTTTGTGCGCTTTGAGTTCGTCATCTTCATCGGTTTCTTTTTCCGGATTCAGATAATCCAGGTCAAACTCCACAAACGACTCCCGTTTTAAGGTGTTGTAAACCAGCATCACCAACTCGTGATCGGGATTATAAAGCGGGGTAGTGATGGTGATGTGTTCCTCATCGGTAAGCAGGGATCGCTGGCGGGAGATGATGGTATGTTTTTTTTTGATGGCAGTTGCCGTCGAAGGGGGAGTCCAGAAGCCCTGAAAAGAGGTTAAGAAATTTAACTTCCACATTTTTTCGGCAGAAATGCCATGGTATTCCAGACAGGCCGGATTGGCATAGAGAACCTTGCCATCCTTATCAGTAACGGTTACTTCAATAAAACTATTCTCCAGAATGTCCAGAAAAAATTCGCTGGAAAGGGTTTTCAGATACGCCTGATATTCCGGACTGTGATTAAATGCATTGGTAATCATTATTTACGTATCACATATTCTAAGATATGTTCTCCTTATTATTTAGTGCGATTTCATCATGCCGTGAAAGTACAGCCTGATAAAAATCGTTTTCATCGATGAACTGATGATAAATCAAAATCGTCTGTTATTCAAGTGAAAAAGAAAATTATCGGGATTTTTCAAAAATGAAAAATAAACGGGTCGCTTTTCATTTCTGAAAAAAAGAATTTGTTACGAATGGTCAAAAATGGCTATAAATAGAATATAAGGTATTTTGCTGTTTTGGCACGATAATTGCGATACATATTGGCAGATCAAACACGACATCTCGTAAATATATGAGAAAGGAGAAAAAAGATAGTGAATCGATACGACTACGAGAAAGAAAAACAGAAGCCATCGCATAAGACCAGATGATTAGAGGAGAAGGGCAATTTGTTTTTTGTTTGTGAGTTTCGCAATTATTAAGTTTTATTTTAGAAGGAGTACAAAATGTTTAGATTTACTACAGATCAATTTGTTTACGACATTAATGGCACCAAAATTGGTGGACAACCGGGTGAGTATCCGACGGTTTTAATTGGCAGTATTTTTTATCGGGGCCATAAAATTATAAAAGATGCAGAAAAAGGGATTTTTGATGAAGATGCAGCGAAAGGCTTACTGGATACCGAAGCCGAATTGTCAGCAGAAACCGGTAATCCCAGAATTGTTGATGTTCTTGGCGATACCGAGGTGGCATTGACCAAACATGTCGAGTTTGTATTAAAGAATACATCTTCACCAATTTTACTGGATAGTCCCAGTCCGGAAGTTCGAATGGATACCCTTAAACACTTTGCTAAAGATGAAGCTGCCATGAGCAGAATTATTTATAATTCGCTGGAAGAAAGCTGCACCGAAGAAGAATTGGAAGTGTTAAAAGAGTGTGGTGTTAAAACAGCTGTTATTCTGGCCTTTAGTAAGAAAAGTCTGCAACCGGCAAAACGGGTAAAATTGCTGGTTGGGGATGAAAAACATGAAGGCCTATTGACCAAAGCGAAACGGGCAGGGGTCGAACAATTCCTGATTGATCCCGGCGTGCTCGATGTTGCCAGCAGCAGTTGGACAGCGATGGCGATTCGCGATATCAAGGAACAATATGGTTTACCAGGTGGCTGTGCAGCGTCAAATGCTTTATACCTCTGGAAAAAAATGCGATCCAAAGGAAGCCCATATTTTGAAGCGGCAGGGGCCTCAGTATTTACTTTCCCAGTTACTCATGGTGCTGATTTCATTCTTTATGGACCAATGGCAAATGCAGGCTGGGTATATCAGGCAACTGCGACAACCGATGCCATGATGGCTTATTGCAACAAAATTACCGGCACAAAACTGGGTACTTTGGAAACACCACTAATGAAAATATTCTAAAAAAATTCTAAAAACAAATTTAGAAGGAGGATTACGTGTGATGGAAGAAAAAAAACCAGCTGCCAAGATGAAGGATAAAACCGTATTCTATGTTTCAGCGGGGATTGCATTAGTATTTGTATTATTAAGCTTGCTTTTTACTGAAGGCACAAGCGCTGTTTTTAATCAGCTGTTTGCAATCATTACAACGAATTTTGGATGGTTATATTTAGTTGCGGTGGGGATTTTTATCGTTTTTGCCATCGGTTTAGTGGTCAGTCCCTTTGGAAAAATCAAACTGGGAAAAGATGACGACAAACCGGAGTTTTCGAATTTTCAATGGTTTTCGATGCTGTTCGGAGGCGGAATGGGGATTGGTCTGGTTTTCTGGTCGGTGTCAGAACCGATCATGCATTATCTGACCCCGCCAATGGGTGAAGGCGGAACGCAGGCGGCTCAGGAGCTGGCGATGCGAATCGTTTTCTTTCACTGGGGATTACACCCCTGGGTCATTTTTGCCATCGGTGGTTTAGGTCTGGCTTATTTCCAATTCAGAAAAGGCATGCCATTTCTGATCAGTTCGGCCTTTTATCCCTTGATTGGTGATAAGGTAAAAGGGCCGATTGGTAAAACAATTGATATTCTGGCTGTTTTTGCCACTATTTTTGGGGTCGCAACCAGCCTTGGTTTTGGATCAAGCCAGATTGCTACTGGACTTAACTACATCTGGGGCATTGAAGCGACACCAATGACCATTTCGATTATCATTGCAATTATGACAGCCATCTTTACATTGGCGACTGTTTCCGGTTTGCATAAAGCCATGCAGTTGGCGGCAGATATTAAAATCTGGCTATCAATCGCCTTTATGGTGTTTATCTTTGTTTTTGGTGGCAGTGTTTACATTTTAAATAATTTTACCAATTCATTGGGCGCCTACCTGCAAAACCTGGTGGGACAAACCTTCTGGATGGGAAATGTTGAATGGGTTAACGGCTGGACCGTCTTCTATTGGGCATGGTGGATTGCCTGGGCACCGTTTGTAGGACAGTTTGTCGCCCGGGTTTCGAAAGGCCGTACGATCAGAGAATTTGTTATTGCTGTATCCTTACTGCCTTCCGGTTTTTCATTAATATGGATTGCCATTTATGGTGGTGCCGCCTTTAATCTAAACGCAATAAGCAATGGTGCCATTGAAGCTGCCGTTGGCGCAGATTATACGACTGGACTCTATGCACTGCTGCAACAGCTGCCAGCATATGGGATCACCTCAATTCTGGCGATCTTCCTGATTGTCGTCTGTTTTGTTGGCGCAGCCAATTCAGCCACTTACGTGTTGGCAATGTTGACTTCCGGCGGCGATATGGATCCGGATAAAAAGCTTCGCGGCGGCTGGGGGATTGCCCAGGGTCTCATTACCATCGTACTGATCCTGGTTGGTGGAACATCAGCTTTAAAAGTTTTACAAACCGCTTCAATTGTTGCCGCCTTCCCTTATATGCTGGTCATGCTGGTCATGTGCGTTAGTATATTAAAAGCCCTGAAAGCCGACTACAATGAAAGCCAGGGACTGATAAACAGTAAAGAGTTAAACAACATTGGCAGTGCACAGCAGGCTGTGGAAGGTCAAGAATAAATAAAGAAAGAGGTATTTTAGATGTTACCAAAATTTGATGTATTAACGGATGAACAAATTAATAAGATTCACAAGAACAGTATGAGAATTCTAAAGGAAATTGGGATTGAGTTTTCGTATGATCCGGTCATCGAAATTTTCAAAAAACATGGTCAACGGGTCGAAGGACACCGCGTTTTTCTGGAACCGGACTTTGTCGAAGAAATGGTTGAAAAGGCCCCAGCTCAGTTTACCCTGCATGCCCGTAATCCTGAACACAATCTGGTTTGTGGCGATGGTAATACCATTTACATGCCTGGTTATGGCGCTCCCTTTATTTATGATGCAGATGGTGGTAAACGCGATGCGACCATGGCCGACTATGATAATTTTGTAAAACTGGCTGGTGCCAGCAAAAATATCCATATGACCGGCGGGACAGTTGTTGAACCGACTGATGTGCCCGATGACATCCGTCATCTTAAAATGGCTTACAGCCATATCACCAATTCGGACAAGTGCTTTATGGGTAGCTCATCTGGCTATGAATTTGCCAGAGACTCCATCGAGATGACCGCCATTCTTCATGGTGGATTGGATGTGATCAAAGAAAAACCGGCTCTGATCTGTCTGATTAACTCGGTGACACCGCTTAAATATGATGATCGGATGCTGGGTGGTTTAATGGCTTATGCTGAAACGGGACAGCCAATGGTTATTGCTTCATTGGTAATGGCCGGATCAACCGGACCAGCTACCATGGCAGGGGCGCTATCATTACAGAATGCGGAAGTTCTGGCAGGAATTACCCTGGCTCAGTGTATCAATCCTGGGACTCCAGTTGTTTATGGATCAACTTCTACCGCCTCAGATATGTCAACCGGTTCATTATCAATTGGTAATCCGGAAAATGCCTTGTTCGCATCAGCCAGTGCCCAGTTATCACGGTTCTATGGTGTTCCGTGTCGTGGGGGCGGCGGTTTGAGTGATGCTAAAACCGTTGATGCCCAGGCCGGTTATGAATCGATGATGGTTCTCTTTGCAGCCAGCACCACCGGCGTCAACTTTGTGCTACATACAGCCGGGATTCTGCAATACTACATGGCCATGTCTTATGAAAAATTCATGGTAGATGATGAAATCGCCGGTATGGTATTGCGCTACCTAAAAGGTTTTGATTGTGATAGCGATGAAAAAATGGCCTTTGACGTCATTAAGACTGTAGGACCAGGCGGACATTTCCTGACTCAGAAACATACGCGTAAGAATTTTAAAACCGAATTCTTCCGACCCGCCTTAAGTGACAGACAGTCATTTGATGCGTGGGCCAAAGATGGGTTGGATACCAACCAGCGAGCCAAAGCCCGATGGCAGGAAGTGTTGGCTAACTACACTGCACCAGAGCTGGATGCGGACGTGAAAGCCAAAATTGAAGCATTTATTGAAAAACGAACCAAAGAACTGATTAAATAACAATAATAAAGGTAAAAAGGAGAAGAATAATGAGTACAATTTTTGATGAAATTAAAGATGCAATTGTGGATGGTGATGAAGATTTAGCAGTCGAGTTGGCAGAACGAGTTATCGCTGAAAAAGTAGACCCGGTACAGGCCGTTCAGCTGGGCTTTATCGGAGGGATTGAAGAAGTGGGTAAAGCCTGGACAAATGGCGAAGCGTTTCTACCAGATGTTATGATGGCGGCAGATGCCATGAAAGCCGGAATGGATGTTCTTGAAGAAGTGCTGGCTGCCGGTGAAGGCGAAGGCGGTTATGAAGACAAGGGTAAAATTGTCCTGGGAACCGTTGAAGGGGACATTCATGACATCGGCAAGAACATTGTCGGGGCCCTGCTGACATCAGCTGGCTTTAAAGTTTACGATATCGGGATCGATCAGAAAGCCGAAGAATTTGTGGCTAAAGCGGACGAAGTGGGAGCAAAAATTATCGCTGCCAGCGCCCTGCTGACCACCACCATGAAATCGCAAAAAACATTGGTTGAGTACCTCAATGATAATAATCTTCGTGATAAGTACAAAATTATTATCGGCGGTGGCCCGACCAGTGCTAAATGGGGCGAAGATATTGGGGCTGATGGCTGGGCCGAAACAGCTGATGAAGCAGTTGAGCTGTGTAAACAATTATTAGCCTAGATTATTCTTAAAAACTATGATAAAATAATTTAACATTGCCGAAACAGGTGCCAGAATGATTTTAATTTTGGCACCTTTCTGGCATCAAAAGGAAGTGAACAAGATGGTATTCTACGTTTCAATTATACTCATTCTGTTGTTTCTCATTTTTGGCTTTTTATTCCCGGAGCAACTATTGGGCGCTACCAGTCAGTTGTTTGGTGTAATCACCAATGATCTGGGCTGGTTTTACCTGGTAACAGTGCTGGGGATTCTGGCTTTTTCGCTTTATCTGGCCTTTAGCCGCTTTGGAAAAATCCGTTTGGGGGATGACGATGCCCGTCCCGAGTATTCCAACTTTTCCTGGTTTGCCATGCTCTTTAGCGCTGGGATGGGAATTGGCCTGGTTTTCTGGGGCGTCGCCGAGCCGGTTTTTCATTATGCCCAACCGCCGATGGGGATCGAACCGTCTTCAAATCAGTCGGCGATGATGGCGTTTCGCTATACTTTTTTACATTGGGGACTTCATCCCTGGGCGATTTATGCGATTGTTGGTCTGGCTCTGGCCTATGTCACTTTCCGTAAAAAAATGCCCTGCCTGATCAGTTCCACCCTCTACCCCCTCTTAGGTGAAAAAAGCAAGGGGCCGATTGGTCATGTAATCGATATCCTGGCGCTGATATTAACCGTCATCGGGGTGGCAACGTCTCTGGGAATGGGCGCCCTGCAGGTTAACGGCGGTTTAAACACCTTATTTAATATACCCAACAATATTACCACCCAGGTTGTTATTATTATTGTGATCACCATTATGTTTTTGATTTCAGCAACCACCGGCCTGGACAAGGGAATAAAAATACTCAGCAACACCAATATCACTATTGCCGTGTTGCTTTTGCTGTTTGTTTTTATCTTTGGCCCCACCGTGTTTATTCTTGATACTTTTTTTGTCAGTCTCAGCGGCTATCTGCAGAACCTGCTGCCCATGAGTCTGGCCTTATCACCCTTTGAAAAAGATCCCTGGATTGGTACTTGGACAATTTTTTATTGGGCCTGGTGGCTGTCCTGGGGCCCCTTTGTGGGAACCTTTATCGCCAGAATATCGAAGGGTCGGACAGTGAAAGAATTTGTTCTGGGCGTCATTATTCTACCAGCGATTTTTTGCTGTATCTGGTTTACGGTTTTTGGCGGAACGGCCTTGTATTTTGAAATTTTTGACGGAGTTGATTTAGTCGCCAAAGTAACCAATGACGTGACGATCGGCTTGTTTGCGACCCTGGCCCATTTGCCGCTGGGGAGCATAATCTCCGTTGTGGCAACAATTCTGATTATTACTTTTTTTGTGACCTCTGCCGACTCCGCCACCTTTGTCATCGGGATGTTTTCCCGAAATGGTGATTTAAATCCGGACACCCGCATTAAAATTATCTGGGGGACGTTGCTCTCCCTGATGGCGATCGTTCTGCTCTTTAGTGGTGGCCTGGTTGCCATGCGAAATACCTCAATCATTATGGCCCTGCCGTTTTTACTGATTATTATCATGATGTGTGTGGCCATCTACAAGGCATTTGCCAGCGAGAAAAACAATTAAATTGTGTCCCGAAACGATCAATGATCGGATGAAATAATCAAATAAAAGGGGAAGAAGGTAATTGGAGATGGAAGAAAGAAGTAACCAGAAAAGAAAGTCGATTAAAGTAAAACTGCTGTTTGTGCCGCTGATCTGCGTGCTTATCGGGGTTCTGATGATTGGGGCAATTTCATCGTATTTGACCCGGGACAGCTTACTGGCGGAGATGCGGGAAAATGGTTTTTCGTCATCCCAGCGTTTTGTCAGTCGGATCGAGGATAATACTGAAGCTGTTAAAACCATGAATGAAATGCTGGAGGCGCAGATTCGCAGTGTCGGAAATATTATTTTTGCCAACCGTGATCGGGTCAACGACGAATACTTAACCCAGTTATCCCAGCAAACCGGGATTAATCCCATTTACCTCTATAATCCGGCAGGAACCATTTTTACGGCCGCCTATGGTGAATATCTGGGCTGGACTGTACCGGCAGATCATCCCATCCATGAGTTTATGGTCAGCGGGGCTCCGGAACTGATGGAAGAAATCCGGGCCGACAGCGAAACGGGAAACTTATTTAAGTATGGTTATGTGAGGAGCAATACCGGCGAATTTGTGCAGGCTGGGGTATCAGCCGATCGGGTGCTGGAACTGACCGAAAAATTCGGCTACCAGGCGTTGATTGATGAATTGGTAGCGGATGAAAACATTGTTTATGCCAGTTTTATTGATAAAGATTTAGTCGGGGTGGCAGACAGCAACAAAGACAATATAGGCAAAAGCTATCAGGATGATGAAGTTATAAAAAAGGTCGCTCTTGATGGTGAAATGATTGCGCAGGAATTATTTAATGAAACGGAAAACGCCAATGTTTATAATGTGGTGTATCCGGTTGTCATCAATGGCGAACTCCAGGGGGCCTTGAACATCGGTTATTCCATGGCCAGTGTTCAAGCCGCCATCACCAAAAATATTCTGTTGATCGCCCTGGCGGGATTGTTTGTCTTTCTGGTCTTGGGATTTATTTTATACAAACTGTCGACATCCATCACAAAACCGATTGCCAGTGTCAACCATATGATTAAAGAAATGGGTAAGGGGCATCTGGGGATTCGCCTGAATCTGGAATCCGAGGATGAAATTGGCGAAATGGCAATGGCCATGGATGAGTTTGCCGATGATCTTCAGAACGTTGTGATTGGCACCATGAACCAGATCTCAGCTGGGGATGTGTCGGCTGATCTGGAAGAAAAAGATGATCTGGATGAAATCACCCCAGCCCTGAAACAAACCATTAAGACGATTCGCGACTTGATCGTCGAGGCAACCCGATTGTCTCAGGCAGCCGTGGCGGGAAAACTGGAAACCAGAGGCAATGCCGAAGCATTTGCCGGGGGCTTTCGGGATATTGTAAAAGGGGTGAATGCCACCCTGGATGCGGTTGTAGGACCCTTAAACATTGCTGCTGAATATGTCAACCGTATTGGTCAGGGTGAAATTCCCGAAAAAATCAATAAAGCCTATCAGGGTGATTTTGATAAGCTGAAACAAAGCATCAACGCCTGCATTGAGGGACTGGGAGCACTTCAGGAGGGCAACCGGATCCTGGGATTGATGAGCCAGAATGATCTCAGTCAAAAAATTGAGAATCAGTACCTGGGGATTTATGGTGAGATCGGAAATGGCATTAATGCCGTTCATGATCAGCTGGTTCGAATTGTTGCGATTGCCAACCATATTGAGGCCGGTGAACTCAGTGACTTACAGCAACTAAAAGCCATCGGTAAACGAAGTGATAAGGATACCCTGATACCGAGTCTGATTGGAATGATGGAGAACATTGTTCTACTGGTGGCTGAAACTCAAAAAATGGCGGTCACTGCCGTTAAGGGAGATCTGAGTTTTAGAGGGGATCAGACAAAATTTAATGGGGAGTACGAAAAAGTCATTGCTGGCTTTAACCAGACCCTGGATGCCGTGATTCATCCCATCAACGAGGCCTCCGAAACGCTCAAAGAATTGGCAGCCGGAAATCTCAATACTCAAATGAGCGGCGATTATCAGGGAGACCATGCCATCATTAAAGAAGCGATGAATCAGACCATTGCGAATCTGAAACGTTATGTCGATGAGATTGCCATTACGCTGGCAGAAATGAGCCGGGGAAATCTGGATCAGGAGATCACCTCCACCTATTCCGGGGATTTTCTGGTGATTAAGGAAGCCCTAAATGGCATCAGTGCCAGCTTGAGTAGCACCATGTCCGATATCGATGTGGCTGCTGCCCAGGTGGAGATTGGCGCCCGACAGATTTCTGATGGTGGTCAGGCGCTGGCCCAGGGAACCACCGAGCAGGCCAGCTCGATCCAGGAACTGACTGCCTCCATCGAAGAAGTGGCTGGTGAAACCAAACAAAACGCCAGCCGGGCTAATGAGGCCAACGAGCTGGCGGTGCGAGTTCGTAAAAATGCCGAGGTGGGGAATGGACAGATGAGCAAAATGATCTCGGCTATGGGTGACATTGATGAATCATCAAACAATATTTCAAAAATCATCAAGGTTATTGATGATATTGCCTTCCAGACCAATATCCTGGCCTTGAATGCGGCCGTCGAAGCGGCCCGGGCCGGACAACATGGCAAAGGCTTTGCGGTTGTTGCCGAAGAAGTCAGAACTCTGGCGGCCCGCAGTGCCGAAGCTGCCAAGGAAACCACCGGACTGATTGAAGGTTCGATGGAACGGGTCGAGGTTGGGACAAGGATTGCTGATGAAACGGCGGAAAGCCTGCGAGAAATATTAAATGAAATTGAGAAGGTAACTGGCCTGGTGGGCAATATTGCCCAGGCGTCCAATGATCAGGCCTCAGAAATTGCCCAGATCACTCAGGGGATTGAACAGGTTTCTCAGGTGGTGCAAACCAATTCGGCAACAGCAGAAGAAAGTGCTGCCGCCAGCGAAGAATTAACCGGTCAGGCCGAAATGCTTAAGGCCATGGTTGGAGCCTTTAAGCTTAAGGAACAGTCCCAGCGCCAAAAAGAAAACACCGCTCCGATTAATAACCGTGCTAAAGTAGAGTCGAATCAGCCCCAGATTATACTGGATGCGATGGAAATGGATAAGTACTAAGCGGTGAAAATCAACATTGGTCTGTAATTAGCCTGCAAACTGTTATTGGGAATGGTTGCTTGACGATGTTAACCGAAATAGTTTAAAAATTAAAAAAACCGAGAGCCGCACGTAAAAGTGCGGTTCTCGGTTTTTTAGGTGGCATCAAAATAAAGCGGAGACAAGCTTATAATTTAGCCAACAATTCCTGCTTTTTCTGATTGAACTCTTCCTCGCTGATAATGCCTTTTTCTTTTAAACCGGCCAGTTTTTCGATCATCGCAATCGGGTCTTCGGCTGTCGGCTCGGTGGTTTCGGTTTGGCCTGGTTCAGTTGGGGCCTGCTCTGGGGCTGCTGCAGTGGCAGCGTCTGGCTTATGGGCCTGATAAATCTGGATGACCCGCTCGGCTTCCCGGGCATAGAGGATGCTGATGGTTTCGATGGCATCAATGGTTTTGATCTCGGTGTCATTGGGGTTCATGCCCAGGGTCAGTGACAAGTCCAGAAAAGAAACCGTACTGGGCTGGGTGGTCAGTGACACGATCTGGTCGTAGGGAAAACTTTTTTTGGAACTTGATTCCCGATCATAAAGAACAATTTTTTGGCTGGTGCAGGTGATGAACTTTTTGGCAACCAGGCTACCCAGTCCCCAGGCAAAATAGACCAGCTTTTCCTCCGGTTCCAGAAAACCCGCAACAATTTCCCGGGTCGTGGGATCGAGCTTGGCAGTGATGAAGGCATCAACCTGGTTGTCGTCAATCACAAAATCGTTACTGCCCAGACGCTTTAAGTATTCTGTCAGGGTGAGGATGTCGATGGTTTTAATTTCTTCCACTGGAGTGGTGATCAAGGTGATGCCGTTAACCAGTAGGGTGCAGTGGGCATCGCCCTGATTGATGGTGATGCAAAAGAGTTTTTCTTGGGGGATTGAGCCCACCGCAAAAAAGGACGGGTTTTCAGGGAAAAGAATTTTAAAATAAAGGTTACTGGTGGTTAGTAGCAGGGTTTGTCCCTTGCCATCTTTGAATTGAAGCAGGAACTTTTCCTGGCTATTGTAGTTGGGGAAGGTTTTGGTTATGTTTTTCAAGGCTTTTTCTTCATCGGGGTAGAGCGTGATTTTTGTTGATACCGGACTATTGGCTGGCATTAATAGTTTATCGCTAAAATTTTTGGTAAAGCTGAGTAGCGCATCATCGTCGGCATTGATCAGGGGCTGGGCCGAAGTATCAGCAGAACTAATAAGTTGTTCCACCAGGATATCGGTATAGCTTTTAATTCGTTGATCCATTTCTGCTCTTAACCGTTCCTGTTCTTCTTTCTTAAGGGCTAAATCGGCTTGAATTGAATCAATACTTTCCTTGGCCAGATCGGTAACATCTTTAAATAGATCTTTTAATCCCATGAGTGATCTCCTTTTTCATTATAAAGAATTAATTTTATTTTACCCGTGAAGGAGTAAAATAGCAAATTAAAACAGCCGTCTGAATTTTTCTTAAGAAAAATTCAGACGGCTGATAAAGCCATTCAGTTAATGCTTTTTAGCCTTTTAAAATCGAAAGCGCTTCTTCGCGACCACAGTCCATCAGGTATGGAATTTTGGTGACCTTGGCACATTCTTCTGTTAAGGACATCAGTTCGTTGCGGGTGATGCTGTCGGTATTGAAGCATCGGGCCCCAGCCATTAACTGCTGTAAACCAACCCGGATTTTGTCAGAGTAGCTGTAGATCCCAATGGCGCCCAGAGGAATGTTCTTAATTTCTTTGGCCCCGACGATTTCTTTGACAGCTTCGTAGCAGACAAAAATTTCTTCTGCTGTGGAACCGAATTCGCTGACTGTTTTGGGCAGGTTGTTTTCTTTCATCCATTGCTCGATGTTTTTACCAACCATTCCCGGAATCATCAGTGCCCGGCCCATACAAACGGCTTTGACATAAGGCGCACCAAGTGCTAATGCTTTGAAAACACCGTCTTCACTGCTGAATCCGCCAGCAAAAGCCAGATCAGGAACGCGCTCGCCCTGAGCTTCCAGAATTTGAGCAAACTCAACGGCGGCTGAATGCAGGTAAATAGAAGGCATCCCCCATTCTTCCATCATTCGCCATGGGCTCATTCCGGTTCCGCCAGGAGCACCGTCAATGGTTAACAAATCGATTTTAGCTTTTGAAGACCATTTGATTGCCATCGCCAGTTCTCTTAAACCGTAAGCGCCGGTTTTTAAAGTAATTCGTTTATAACCTAAGGCTCTTAAACGCTCAACTTCGGCCATAAAGCTTTCTTCGCTGATAAAGCCCAGACGGCTGTGGCGTTCAAATTCGTGAATCGCGCCGTCATTAAAGGCGGCCTGAATCACGGGATCCATTGGATCAGGGGTGACAATGTAACCACGTCGCTGCAGCTCCATCGCGCGTTCGATCGTATTAACCTTGATTTCACCACCGATACATTTGGCACCCTGGCCCCATTTCAGCTCAATGGTTTCAATCTGGTGTTTGTTGATGATGTATTCGGCAACACCAAGACGGGTATCTTCGACGTTCATCTGGATCAGGATTTCACCCTTGCCGGTATGATATTTTTTATAGGCTTCAATCCGGCGATCCATGTCGGGTGCTTCAATAACCATGTTGTTTTTATCAAGAACCAGACGTGGGTCAATCCCACAGACGTTTTCGCCACATACAATGGTTACGCCAGAAACGGCCGCACCCACAGCAAAATGATCCCAGTTTTTCCGGGCAATTTCAGTTGATCCCAAAGCACCGGTAAAGATTGGAACATTCATGGCCACTTTAGAGTCCCAACCATAGGCACATTCAGTGCTGACGTTGGGGAAGCGGGTATTGTCGGGTGTCCCCACTTCGCCGTTGGGTAAGCCTTTGGCACCCAGGGCATAACCCTGAATATTTAAATGAGAATAATCGACCGGATAATCCTTATCACCACCGGCGGTGACATCGCCGAAGGGACCTGGATAAATCAGCTCCCGGCCTCGGAAAGTGGCCTTGAAAACTTCGCAATTTCCGCGACAGCCGTCCACACAGCGTGAACAGAGTCCGGAGCATGGGACAACACTTTTAGATCGGTTGAAAGTACCTGTGGCATCATTGCCATTCGGTTGTTGAAGATTCATAAATTTTCCCCCTTGAAAATTAGTTTTATCTTTATCAGGCAGCAGGCATAACTTAACGGTTGCTCTCGCCATTGAAAACAACCCTATCCGGATGACGTGATAAAAAAACTTACTTTACCATTATAAATCAAACGGGAATAAAGTCAATAGAGTACACCTTATTACGAATGATAACGTGAACAATTGCGCTGATTTGCCAGTGACCTCTCAATGATTGGAATATAAAACGAAAACACCGAGAAAACGATTTTTCTATAGCTTCCCGGTGTTTTCGTTATGAATCGATTATTAAAGAAGGTTAAATATAAACTTTTTCATCAATAATTTCGGTATTGAGGACAATGCTCAGGTTGCCATTACGGCAGCGTAATTTATCAATAAATTCTTTCTGATTGACATCGTCCTTCAGACAGATGCAATAGATGATTTCAAATAATGCGCCAAAATCGCTGGTTTTGACCCGTTGAATTTTATGACTGACGGTATAGTGTTTAAGAATGTCATCAAAACAATCCTGAAAGTCAATATCTTCAGGAATCGTAATTTTTAACTGCATGTTCTTGACCTTGGGTTTGCCATATTTGGTGATGTTTAGGATGACCATGACGGTACAGAGAATCACGGCAAAGATGGCGCCATAGAGGATATAGCCCATGCCACAGGCGAGGCCGACGGCCAGGGTAAAGAATACATAGGAAATATCAATAGGGTCGCCAGGGGCACTACGAAAGCGGATCAGGCTGAAGGCACCGGCCAGACTGAAGGCCCGGGCAACATTGTTGCCGACTAACAAAATGATAATGGCAATAATCATCGGTAGCATAATCAGGGTAACCACAAAACCAGGGGAATACCCGTCTTTGCCCCGGGTGCGGGTGTAGACAAAGCTGATAAACAAGCCCATGGCCAGTGCTGCAAAAATAACGCTTAGAGCCGTTTGGATGGTCAGGGTTTCGGTCAGGGTAGTAGAAAAAAGTGATTCAATCATGTAAGTCTCCTTTTAGTTATTAACACAGGGTGTCAATTGATTGGTGGTATAAATGGGTAGCGGAATCAGCTTACCGATACTCTGTTTGCGATAATCCTTATAGGCTTTTCCGTATTTTGAAAAACTGCTGCTGTAAACATCAAGTTCGGTTAAAGCGTGAGTCAGCCAGAGGGGGATGGCTCCAAGGATCTTAATCTCCATCAAGTATTGATCGGCGGGGATGAGCAAATTGCCAAAATCACCTTTTTCCAGAGAGAGACAATGCTGGCGGCTTTTTAAGTTGTAATCAAAGGTCACCCGGAGTTCGGGGTCGTTCTTTCCGACAAAGGCAATCCGTTCATAGCCGATGTAGGCTTTGGGGGTGACCGGATGATTTTTCAGGAAATACTCAATCTCCTCCAACACCAGCTGATTCATGGTGTTGATTTCCCGGGGGTATTGGAGCTTTGAAATAAAGCGGGAAGCTTCGTTGAGACTGAGGGTAGCCCGCCGTTTATTAACAACCCCGCCGATTTTCTTTTTCAGCTCCAGAAAAACCTGATCTTCCGGGGAGTTGGGAATGGAATAACTTCTCAGACGGAGTTTTTCTTTGTAATAGGGCTTGGAAAGAGAGTGACGGATAATGTCGTAGTTATCGGTATCATAATAAATATTGTAAATGGAATAGCTGCCATTTTGGGATGTGTAGGCGTCGGGTTTCATCTGCGTCAGCAGAACTGGCATCAGCTGTTTGAGCTTAGTTTCATTCAATTGATATTTATTTTCATAGCGTTTAAATGTTTTGGTGATCATGGTATTACCTCCGTAACGTTTATAGTTATTTCTCTGCGTTATCGCTGCTTTTCTAAAGTATACGCCAGCAGTTTGTTAAGCGTTTGTTAACTTTGTGTTTTTTTTGTGAACGTTCTGAAAATAAAAAAAGACACACCAAAGGTGCATCTTCAAGGTTGTCGATATACTACCGTACCGACCAATTGTTAATCTGTTGTTCGCTGCGGAATCGGACAGGCGATGCCATGTCCGCTCCGATGCGTACAACATGATGTAACAATTGTCGGTACTGGGTTAGCTTCTTGCGGGGTTAAATTTTAAGGGTAAACCAGAAAACCGAGCCTTCATTGAGTTTGGAGGTGACGCCGTAATCACCATGGTGCATATCCAGAATCGATTTGACGATCGACAGGCCCAGACCGGTGCCAGTGACTGCCCGTTTGTGGGTTTTATCGACTTTGTAATAGCGATCCCAAATATAGGGGAGGTCTTCTTCGGCGATCCCTTCGCCGGTATCACACACTTCAAT
Organism: Acetobacterium sp. MES1; assembly: GCF_002237635.1. Taxonomy (NCBI): domain Bacteria; kingdom Bacillati; phylum Bacillota; class Clostridia; order Eubacteriales; family Eubacteriaceae; genus Acetobacterium; species Acetobacterium sp. MES1. The sequence goes on along the minus strand of NZ_MJUY01000061.1, from coordinate 51,088 downwards.
CTTAACCCAGTCGGTTAGATCATCAGCCGGATTTGGGAAGATGGATTGGGTAACGGTAATTTTTTTATCCTCGCCGGTATAGTTGATGGCATTGGTCAGCAGGTTATAAAAGGCCTGGGAGATGCGGGTTTCATCGGCTGACAGGTTGACCTCCTGGTCGGCGATAAATTCGATGGTATAGCCTTCCATTTCCATTAGTTTGTTCATCCGGTTTATCGAGTCGCAGAGGCTGGTAGTCAAGTTGTAAGGCGCAGGATGAATGCTGAGATTGCCGGTTTGCAGCTTGGAGATATCCATCACATCGTTAACCAGGGTGGTTAAGCGTTTAGTTTCATCGACGATAATCTGGGCATTTTCGGCATTGTTTTCATCCGGTAAATCGCGCATTGCTTCGGCATAGCCGCTGATTAGAGTGAGCGGGGTGCGCAGATCATGAGAGATATTGGCAATCAGCTCCTGCCGCAGCAGCTCAACCTTGGAAAGCTCTCGGGCAGTATAGTTGAGGGTATCCGAGAGTTCGGCAATTTCTTTATAGCCGGTACCTTTGAACCGGGTTGAATAATCGCCGGTAGCCAGCATTTTGGCACTGTTATTGATGGCTTCGATGGGCCGGGAAATTAATCTGGCGATTACCAGAGCCAGGATTACTGAGAACAGAATCATGAAACCGGTAATATAATATAATTGCACCCGTAGCGTATTTACTGTCGCATTTACCGGGGAAATCATTGAGTTCAGTACCAGGGTTAATTCCTGATTGTTATTGTCTATGATGGTTTTAGAATAAATAAGCGTATCCTTTTCTTTTTCTTTTTCCTCGGCTGGCGGTTTGGTCTGAACGTCAGAGTTTTCAGAAAGCGCCGGATCTGAATCGGGAGCCGCTTCCGGTAGGGTCTCTTTATTATAGCCATCGTGGTTGTAGTACTGGAATAGTTCACCATTATTATCAGTGACTTCAGTATGTAGGGCTTTTTCATCAAATTCCGGTTTGCTGTGGATAATACAGCCTTTGACAACATGAGAAGAATAGATCGTTTCTCCGGAACTTGATAACACTTTGATGCAAATATCATTGTTTTCTGAAACAGACGAAATGATGGTTTCGATATTCTCATCATTAATGCTCTTTTCAATGGTGCTGGCGGTGGCCTTGATTTCATTGATTTTGATGCTTTTGTAAAAACTGTTCAAAAAAACAACCTGAAAAAACCACAGCAGCATCAGCAATACACCGCAAAAGCCAAGCAGGAAGAGAAAGATTTTCCATTTGACGCTGATCTGAAGGGGGCTGTTTTTCTTTGGGGATGATGTCCTGGCTGTTTTCAATGGTCTAGCCTTCAAACCGGTAGCCCACGCCCCGGAGCGTGGTGATCAGGCTGGCATAGTCGCCAAGGCTTTTGCGGAGCAATTTAATGTGGGTATCGAGGGTTCGGTCATCCCCGTAAAAATCATAACCCCATACTTCGGTAATCAGTTTTTCCCGGGTCAGGGCAATGTTTTTGTTGCGGATCATATAAAAAATCAGGTCAAATTCCTTGGGCGACATGTCAATATTTTCGTTATCAATGAGGATTCTTCGGGCAGTAAAGTCAGCAGTCAGGCCGTCCTTCACAAAGATGTCGTGTTCCTGGGACTGGTCCCGGCCGGCTCGTTTCATAATGGCATCAATTCGCATCATCAATTCTTTCGGCGAAAAGGGCTTCACCACATAATCATCAATGCCCAATTCAAAACCGTGAATTTTATCGTATTCTTCGCCCCGGGCTGACAGCATCAATACCGGAATGTTCTGGTTTTTTCGAATTTCTTTGACAGCCGAAAAACCATCCAGTTCCGGCATCATAATATCCATAATAATAATGTCAAAGGTTTCTTTGCGGCACAGCTCCACCGCTTCCATGCCGTTGGCGGCCTCCACGGCCGTATGACCTTCGAAAATGGCATATTTTTTAATCAGTGCTCTGATTTTTTCTTCATCATCGGTTATTAATATCTTATACATCCTCTTCACCTCTTTTGCTCATTATAATATAAACAGAATAATATTGCTAAGTGTTTATTACGTGAACGGGCGCTGATTAATGGCTGAAAAATTTTCCTTGTGTGACATTATCACAGATACAAATTGGGAAAGAAGGTAAACTAGTCATAGCAAGAAGCGTTAAAATTTACACCAATAAATTATGCAAGGAAGGTATTATTATGTTAAACTTATTATTAAGAAAATCAGAATCACGGCATTCAGTTAAGAAAATATCCCCGGATGAAGCGAAGCAACAATTGGAGACCAATCAAGCAATTGTGCTGCTTGATGTCAGAGAAGCAGCTGAATATGCCAATGCGCATATTCCCGGCAGCATTAATCTGCCCTTAAGTCAGGTTCAGCGGGTGGAAGAAATCATACCGGAAAAAAACACCACCGTCTTTGTTTATTGTTTAAGTGGTGGGAGATCCCAGGGGGCGGCCAGCCAGATGGTCAAAATGGGGTATCAGAACGTCTATAATCTGGGTGGCATCAATGGTTGGCGATATGAAACCGTCAGTGGAAGCCACTAAATAAAAACTTAAATGAGGTGGGCATGGGAGAACAAAAGATTAAGGCATTAACCAGGAAAGTATTTATTAAACTGTCGCCGCCAGGAAATGGCGACATTATCGGTGACCAGGAACGGATTCTTAGCGCATTGACCCACGAATTTGGGACAGTACGTTTTTCCCGTGGCTTGCTCAAAAAAGTATATCCGCTGTGCCGGGAGGCCAATTGGGAAATCACCCTGACCCTGGTAAATAACGGGATAAGCTGGGAGCTGATACAACTGGAAGCTGGTGATCAGTGTAAACGGCATTTTGGGTTAGCAGTTGATCTGGGCAGCACCTCGGTTGCTATGAAATTGGTTGATTTGAATACCGGCAAGGTGCTCGGTGAAGAGAGTATCTTAAACCATCAGATCCAGTATGGTGATGATATTCTCAGTCGGATCTTTTATGCCAAGAATAAACCCGATCATCTCATCGCCGTCCAGCAGGCAACTGTCAGCACCTTTAATGAACTGTTACAGCGACTGGAAATAACCACTGGGATCACGGCCCAGGAATCCTTTATCATGGTTGTTTCCGGCAATACCACAATGATTCACTTTTTGTTGGGCATTGATCCCTGGCCGATTTTTGAGTATCCCTTTGCACCGGTGTTTAACCATACCGGGTATTTGGAGGCCCGGGAGCTGGGTATTAACGCCGGTGGCTATCTGTATTGTATGCCCTCAGTGGCAAACTATTTAGGTGGCGACACTGTCAGCGGCTTGCTGGTGGCTGGCCTGCACGAAAAGGAAGAATTGGGTCTGTTTATTGATATTGGCACCAATGGCGAAATGGTGCTGGGAAATCGGCATTTTCTGGTTGCCGGAGCCGGGGCCGCCGGACCGGCATTGGAAGGCGGCATCAGCAAAAATGGCATGAAGGCCACCGCTGGTGCGGTGGATTCGGTTGTGATTGCCGAGAATGAGCTCCTCCTGACGACCATCGGCGGGCACCGGCCGCTGGGCATCTGCGGATCAGGGATTGTTGATTTGATTGCCCAAATGCTGTTAAATGGCTGGATCGATTTTTCCGGCCGCTTTAATCCCGAAAAATCCCGGCGGATTGTCAGCCGTGATGGAGAATACGGGGTGCTCTACGCCAATCAGGATGAATCCGGAAATGGCCAGGAACTGCTGTTTACCCAACGGGATATGAGTCAGTTTATTGACACCAAGGCCGCCGCCAGCACGATGGTTGCTTATTTACTGGAACGACTGGGGGTGGCGCCGATGGATGTTGAACGATTGTATGTGTCGGGTGCTTTTGGAACCTATATCAATCTGGAATCGGCCATTACCATCGGTCTTTACCCGGATTTACCCCGGGAACGCTTTGTGTTTTTGGGGAACAGTTCCCTGGAGGGCGCTTATGCTCTGCTGATCAATGGGGGAAAAATGGATGCAGTGGCGAGACTCCAGGAACGGATCGAGTATCTGGAATTCGGTGCCGCCACCGACTTTATCTCCCGGATGTACGCCTCCCGATTTCTGCCGCATACTGATTTTGATCTCTATCCCACTGTTAAAGCGGCCCTGAGAAAACAGGGACGTTTGCGATAATTAAAAAACAGGCCACCCGGCGATGGAAAAGATCCATTGCCGGGTGGTGCTGATTGGTTAAAAATTATTTTTGTTCAATCTCGGGCAGACTATCAAAGCCTTTTTGGAGATCTTCATCGGTGGGGACGTAGTCGGTCATGTTACCGGCGTTATAGTTCATGTAAGCCGTCATATCAAAGTAGCCAGTTCCCGTTAAACCAAAGACAATAACTTTCTTTTCGCCGGAGGCCTTGCAGGCCAGGGCTTCATCAATTGCTGCTTTAATGGCATGTGAGGATTCCGGGGCGGGCAGAATCCCCTCAACCCGGGCAAACTGGGTGGCCGCTTCAAAGACTTCATTCTGGGTATAGGCTTTAGCCCGGATATAGCCGTCGTGGTAAAGCTTGGAAATAATCGGGCTCATGCCATGGTAGCGCAGCCCGCCAGCATGATTGGGAGATGGCATGAAGCCGCTGCCCAGGGTGTACATCCGAATCAGCGGGGTGGTTTTCCCGGTGTCGCCAAAATCCAGGGCATAACGGCCCCGGGTTAATGAGGGGCAGGAAGCTGGCTCAACGGCAACAAAATCAATGTCATTTTTGCCTTCAATTTTGTCAGCCATAAATGGCGCAATCAGTCCCAGTAAATTGGAACCGCCACCGGCACAGCCGATGATAATATCCGGTTTAATGTCATATTTGTCACAGGCAGCCTTGGTTTCTAAACCGATAATCGACTGGTGCAGACCGACATGGTTTAAGACACTGCCCAACACATACTTGCAGTTGTCGGTGGTGACGGCTACCTCAATGGCTTCGCTGATGGCACAGCCCAGCGATCCGTTGGTGTCCGGGGTTTCTGCCAGAATTTTTCGTCCGGCGTTCGTGGTATCAGAAGGCGAAGCAATGACCTTGGCCCCATAGGTTTCCATGACGGCCCGACGATGGGGTTTCTGTTCGGCGGAAACCTTAACCATATAGACGGACAGATCCAGATTAAAGTAGGCACAGGCCATCGAAAGCGCCGTCCCCCACTGGCCAGCACCGGTTTCAGTGGTTAAGTAGGTGAGTCCCTGCTTTTTGGCATAATAGGCCTGAGCGGCGGCGGAGTTTAACTTATGCGATCCGGAGGTATTGGTGCCCTCATATTTATAGTAGATTTCAGCTGGGGTATCCAATTCTTTTTCCAGACAATAAGCCCGAACCAGCGGTGAAGGCCGGTACATTTTGTAGAAATCACGGATTTCTTCGGGGATTTCAATGTAGGCATCAGTGGTGTTGAGTTCCTGATCAACCAGTTCTTCACAGAAGACCGGCAGCAGTTCGTCTTTGGTGCAGTACTCACCGGTACCGGGATTGACAAAAGGCTCCGGCAGTTCTTTCATTTTGGCCCGAAGATTGAACCAGTATTTGGGCATCTCATCTTCACTTAAATAAATCTTATAAGGTATCTTTTCCATGGTATTTTCCTTTCTTACTGCGATTAACTCATTACAGACAGGGGGTCTGTAAATACAAAAAACTCGTCCTCTACTAAACGTAAAGGACGAGTATAACGACTCGTGGTGCCACCTTTTTTCGCAGGATCAAACCTGCCTCTGCAGAATACCAACATATTCCTCAACACTGACGTAGTTGTCACGTCATGGAATACTCGGCCTAAGCCTTTGACCATGCCCTCAGCGGTCCATTTGAAGGATTGCGTTCTGCAAGGCTCTCAGCTTACCTCGCTCTCTGTAAGGGCATTTTCCAACGTTATCTCCGCATCAACGGTTTATATTAATTTAATTAGATATATTCTAAATGAAAAATTAAGAAAAGTCAATCAGTAAATTCTAATCTTGACAATTATTCGGAAATGAAGTACAATCAATTTGTAAAGAAATTGTAACGAAACGGAGTTTCAATCTGTCGATTGAAATGGATAGGGAGGTTTTATGATAGAAAAAGCGAATAAAAGCCCGCATAAAAGAAAAAAGTCGATCTTAAAAATCGGGATGGCCAGCGTGATCATCACCTGTGTGGTGGGAACGGCCAGTTCCTTTGTTTTTGCCAAGGAGATCAAGGTAACCGTTGATGACCAGGAACGCGTGCTCAGCGGCGGGATGTTCCAGAATGTTGGTGAAGTGCTGGAGGATAACGGCATTGAACTGGGGGATCAATATACCGTCAATGTGGATACCAACTCGGTGCTGTTTACTGTTGATACTGTCGAAGTGAAGAGTAAAGCCAGTGGTGAATTGTCGTTCGATGGGAAAACCATTATTTATCAGTCTGAAGCAAAAACTGTCGGTGATTTATTGGGAGAGTATCATATAGAACTGGGCGACCTGGATCGGGTGGTCCCGGGACAATCAACCGCATTGGAAGATGTAAAAGAGGTCAAGGTTATCCGGGTTCAGATAGACGAACTGCCAAGCCGACAGGTGATTACCTATACAACCCAGAACAAAGATAATCCAGAGATGGAAGTAGGTAAAACAAAGGTGGTTCAGGCTGGTGTTGATGGTGAATCGAGCCAGGTTGAGCGGGTTCTATACGAGAATGGGGTGGAAGTCAAACGGGAAGTGATTTACGATGAGATTGTCACAGCCCCAATTCCCGAAATTGTCGAAGTAGGAACAAAGGCAGCTGCGGCGACTCCCGCTCCGGTGGTGGAAACGCCAGCAGTGGCAGAAGCACCAGCAGCAGTGGAAACACCGGTGACGGAACCGCCTGTGACTCAGACACCAGTGGTTCAGCCGCCAGCGGCGACACCGTCAACTGCCACGAATACCATTCCTGAAGGGGCGGTAAAAATGACGATCCAGTGTACGGCTTATACAGCAACCGGAAATGCCACGGCATCAGGGGTGATGCCAACAGCCAATCACACCGTAGCAGCCTGGAGTGGTCTGCCTTTTGGAACCAAGATCTATATCCCAGCCATGGGCACTACCTATACAGTGGAAGACCGGGGTGGGGCAGTTACCGAAGGAATTGTTGATATTTATATGGATTCCTATGATGCCTGTATTCAGTTTGGTCGTCAGAATCTGGAAGCCTATATCGTTTTTTAAATAAAAAAGGATGTGCCGTGGCACATCCCTTTTTTGTTTCATCATTTTGGGGAATTAAAAAAGCAGAAGCCGATCACACGGTTTCTGCTTTATTTTTTTAGATGTCTGAGAACCTGGGCACGGTAGTCAAAGGGATTTGCGATATCCCGGGTGTAGGGAATCGAAGCGATGTTGAGCGTCACTTCAGGTTCAATGCTTTCATAATCCAAAATCAGGGTATTAAAAGCATCGGTGATTTCCTGATTGATCAGCAATTGATTTTTGACCGATGTGTTTTCCATCAGAATGCTGAAAACACTGCCATCAAGGATATAAATCAGGTGCGTGCTGTAGCAATGGGTTTTGATGATCTTTAAGGTTTTATAGAGAATTTCATCCCAAAGTCTTGGGCCATTCATGGTTTTGAGTTCATCCAGATGGCGAATCGTGATCATTTCCAGAGTCAGGATGGTTTCGCCCCGGGAAGCCCGTTCCATGGCATATTTCAGATCCTTGTAATAAGCTTTTTCAATGGTCAGTCCGGGACTTTCTTCCAGATTATCATAGGAAGCAAGCTGCTGTTCGAGATTTTTTTTAAAACGGAACAATTCTCGTATCTTTCGGATTAACAAGGCACTGCTCAATAATACCATCGGGATTACAAGCAGCCAACCAACCTGATAGAATTCAAAAGGAATCTCCAGGTAGAAAACAGAAATTAGTGACAATACCACATAACTACAAAGGAGTAGAATCATAAAAAAGATACTAGCCCCATACGGCATGGCAATGGTAAAGATCAGACAAGTGAACAAAATAAATACGACACAATAATCAATGAAAGTAAACTCGGAAGCGGTGAAAATCAGAAAAGTACCAAAAACCATTAATCCCATAAAGAAAAAAACAAGCGGCGGAACCATGTCGGTTAGGCTGGGCTTTTTGAGGGTGGATTGGTTTACTTTTTTTTCAGGTTTAATCTTTTTTTCTTTGCTCGTTTTCGCTTGAGTCGTTTCAGTTTTCTTGGGAAGGGGTGGTGGTTTTTTATGAGCTGGCGTTTCGGTTGCTAAAACGGGTTGTTCTGGAGCGATTGGTTGGGTAAATTCCGGTTCGGGCGTCTGGGTAGGCATTTGGGCATCCAAAACAGATCCAGCAGGAGGTGATGCATGCTCAGTTTCCGAAAATCTGGCATTGAGAATGGCATCGACAGTATTTGGCTGCGGTAGCTCGGTTGTGGTTGGCTCCACGGATGCCTTGGGGATCGCAGTTGTCCGTTCCGATTCGAAAGCGTATGGTGTGGTGCGACCCAGTATTTTTGACAGGGTGGGCAGTTCGTCATCATCCTCGATTTCCCCAATGGGTGTCGAAAAGCCACCCGTTGGTTTAGGGGGGGGGGATGGATTCGTAAGGTGTTCACCATCAAAGGCCAGTCTGTTGGTACGTGTTTCAAAAGGACGGGAATTGAGTACGGCCTGATCGAGAGCGTCATCATCTGAAATATCCACCCCGGAAAGAAAATGTTCTCCGGGGTGGTAGGGATTCTGGATGGATGCTTCAAAAACATCGGAGCTGACTTCACGGGAAATGAAACCGTCATCAGTCAGCGAAGCAAGCTTCGCATCAATTCGTATTTCACATTCCTGAATGGTGGCATCCAGAAGCTGTTTCTTTTCGAGAATAATATCCAATTTGTTGGGTTGGATTTTGTCATTATTCATAAGTATCCATCGCTTTCGCTAATAATTTCAATGCAATATTTTTTGGTTATTGACTTTATCACCATAATCGTGGATGATAAAGGAGCTTTTAGAGGAGGGCGAATCATTACAATAAATTTGAAATAGTCCTCTACAACTACACATTATAGCAAAGATTTTACTTACATTAAAGGGAAAATCGAAAAAAGCCAGTAAATACAAAAAAATATTTTTTATCAACAGTGATTGACCAGTTTAATTCTCAAGCTGAAAGTTGAAAGCCGCTATTTATTGGGATTTTGATCAGGGGATGAGTTGTTTCAACTTTTAGCTGTGTATATGTGGATAAGTTTCAAAAAAACAATCAACAAACGGATTGTAAAATGATGGGTCAAAAAATCCCGCAATTTAGGGAGTTACAGGGAAAAGGTGGGAAAATTTCAAAAGTTATCCACAAACAGTGGATATAATTGGCGGAATTGTGGATAAACTTGTTGATTACCCCGCCAAATACTGAAATGACGACGATTAGGAGGAGTTAATTGTGGATAACTTTTTAAAAAAAGGGGAACGAATCGAAGACTTAGGATTAAATAATTTGAAAATAATCCAAAATCCTGAATTTTTTTGTTTTGGAATGGATGCGGTTTTATTATCCTGGTTCGTTTCGCGTCGGATAAAAGGATCTCCACATATCATCGATCTGGGATCTGGTACGGGGATTATTCCTTTGTTGCTTTATGGCAAAACCAGAGCGGCTTCGATAACCGGTCTGGAAATACAAGAACCGCTGGTAGAAATGGCCAGGCGGAGTATGGCACTTAATGATTTATCAGAGCAGATCCAGATTATCCAAGGCGATATTAAAGCGCCAGATGATAAGATACTACCAAACACTTATGATGTCGTGGTGAGTAATCCGCCTTATATGCGGGCCAAGGATGGTCTCAAGAACAATTGCGAAACAAAAACAATTTCCCGACATGAAATTCTATGCAGCATCGAAGATATTCTCATTTTCAGTAAACGCATGTTAAAAGATCGGGGGCGTCTGTTTCTAGTTCACCGGCCGGAACGGTTAGGCGACATTATTTCATTGATGCGACTCTATAAAATCGAGGTCAAGCAGCTGCAATTTGTATATCCTTCAATAAAAAAAGAGGCGAATCTGGTTTTGATTGAGGGGCGAAAAAGTGGGAAGCCAGGGTTAAAAACCGATGCCCCCCTGATTGTTTATCAGCAAGATGGTGCATATACCCAGGAAATTTATGATATATATGGGATGAAAAAGCCGGAATAGTCAAACGATTTAATTTCGGTAGCGGTGGGAATAGACCAGTGCTCATGACTTTTGACATCCAGAAAAAAAGCGGGAGGAATCGATGGCATTTACATATTTTTTTAGAGATTTACATACCCTGGAGCTGATCTGCAACCATGCCATCCCGGAACTTTGGTCGAAGCCGACGATTAAGATCTGGGATGCCGGTTGTGCTATGGGGCCAGAGCCTTACACCCTGGCGATGTTGCTGCGGGAGCGGTTGGATCAGGGTGGTTTTGAAAGAGTGAAAATCCAAGCAACCGATATTGATGGCAGCGACCTGTTTGATCAGATTATTTGTCAGGCTGAGTATCCCCGGGAGCAGGTGCAGCGGATCCCCGCTGAAATTTTTGAAAAATACTTTATCAAGGTCGAAAACCGGGATTTTTATCGGCTCAACGATGAGATTCGGGGGGCGGTAAGTTTTCAGAAGCATAACCTGTTGACCCTGAGAAGCATTGGCAATGATTTTGGCCTGATCGTATGCAAAAATGTTCTGCTGCACTTTAATGAACAGGAACGCATTGATGTGCTACGGATGTTTCATGATTCGCTGATGGATGGGGGCTATCTGGCCATGGAGCAAACGCAAAAGTTGCCAGCCGAATTAGCTGATCAGTTTGAAGCGGTGGTCTCAAATGCCCAAATTTATCAGAAACGCTGCCAATAAAAAGGTGTCCAGAATTAAGATCTGGACACCTTCTTTTATGAACGGCCCCGTCGGGCCTTGAGAATACGAATGTCTTCCCCTAAAAAGGGAATGGTTTTAAAATGGCCGCAGATACGGGAGGAAAGTCGTTCGTCATAAAGCTCCTTGATTTTTAGAACCGTCAGATTAGAGGAAATGATCATCTTTTTTTCGGCATTGAGGCGACTGTCAATCACCTCGTAGAGCTGTTTTTGACTGTATTCTGAAGAAAACTCAGCTCCTAAATCATCGATGATCAAAAGATCGCAGAGCAGCAGCGGTTCATAAATTTCGGTAGAGGTCTTCTTCTCCCGGAACAGCTGATCCTGAATGCTGGCCACCAGGTGGGCAGCAGTGACATAGACAATCCCATAACCTTTTTCGGTGAGTTTATTGACGATGCAATTGGACATAAAGGTTTTGCCGACTCCGGGCGGACCGGTAAAAAGCAGCTGGTCTTCGATGTTTTCAAAATTCTGACAATATTTCAGCATATTCTGTTTAATACTAAGAGCGTTGGAACGATGACTGGCTGATCCCGAACCAATCGGCTGTTGGGAATAATAGTCAGGGTTAAAGCTCTCAAAGGTTTCCCGCTGGGCCCGGGTTTTTAAATCATAGCTGGAAAAACTGAGTTCAGCCAGACACTGATTCAGGCAGGCACAGATTCCCTCGGGGAGAATCCCTGAGTCACGACAAAGGGAGCAGTAATACGAGTGGTTAAGCAGGGCGGCTTTTGCTCCGGCCAGAGTTTTTTTTCTGTCTTCAAGCGCACTCATCTGCTGGCGGATAGGAGCGGTTTTATTGACTTCTTTGGCGATGGTGGCTCGGGTCAGGGCAACCCCCAAGCGGTTGATTTCATTATCCAGTTCAGAAAGCTCGGGAATCTGGTTATAAAGAATGGCTTTCTTCTGTCGCTGTTTAAATTGGTAGGCTTGCTGCTTTTCTTGCAGCAGGGCATAGGCTTCATTATAGGTCTTCATTGTTTATCTCCAGTTCCGGCCATAAATCCTCGGCATAGTCAACTTCCATATCCAGGTAAGCCTGTTTTCGGGCATCGCTCATCGGTTCAAGGGACTCTTTATGAGCAAATTTTTGTTTTGGCTTGTCATTTTTGATATCTTCCAGGGTTTTAAAGCCTTGTTCGTGCCAATTCTTCAGAATGCCGTCAATATATTTCATATTGGGTTTGTTGGTGCGGGATAAGGCCTGGACAATGATTTCCATTGAAAAACCATAGTCATTAAACCAGGTATCCATCATCTGCCGCTCAGAAACCATCGGATTTCGCTGGATACCCAGATATTTGAAAATCTGATAATAGGCTGTGCGTTGATGCGCTGAGTTTTTGATATAGGCTTCGGCTTCGATATGATCACGAACCTCAGCCGTATAAAAACTTCTGGCTACGGTTTCCAGATACGAGACGACCTGGGTCGGGGTAAAGGTGCGATCTTTTTTATTGATCATGTTAATGGAATATTCGACAATCAGAATTACCGCTTCCGGAGTAAAATTGTATTCATCCAGCCAGCGCTTAAACAGCAACGTTTCTTTTTTTGTGATCGTCCGGCTTTCGTACATATCCTGGATGGTGGTGTACATCCGTTGAATCCGGTCTTCCATGCTATTGGAAGACTGGATATTTTTAGGTACGGTCGTCTCGGGGATCGCCTCATTTTTATAAAGAATGGTACCGGTGATATTATAAAAACGGACCAGGGCATCCCGGGTGCCGGTGTATTCAATGGCGATGATTTTTTCGGCGGCCCAATAGTCCCAGGCTTTTTTCACATCGGTTTCCAATAGATTCAGATCTTTGGCGATATCTTCGTTGCTGATGGGGGTCAGGCCCTGGTTAAAGCATCGCTTTAAGCCGTAAAGATAGACCTTCACGTAGTCTCCCCGGGCTGTTGGCATATAGTGATTAATAAAAATATTTTCGAGTGGGGTCACACCCAAGTCATCATGGCTGGAAACTAATTCAAAACGATTCATTTGTTACCTCAAGTTATGGATTAATATACTTTCTCGCGACTAAAAATCTTTAGTTTTGATAAATAGTGTGTTAAGCTATTATATCACATTGAAAATAATTTGTGAGGAATTCCTGCTTTCATTAAGCTGGGAAAAGAATTCTTAAAGAGTATAAGAAAAACGGCTTTGTTGATAAAAAAACGGCATAAAATCGATACTTTTCTTGATAAAACTGAAACTTATGATATAATAACCAATTGGATATTGCATATACATTTGCACTGAAAGGAATAAATATGGATGCTTTTATTATAGAAGGAGGTAACCCCCTACAAGGTGAGGTTGCGATCTCCGGGGCGAAAAATGCGGTGCTGGGGATTATTCCGGCGGCAGTACTGTGTGCCTGCTCAAGTAAAATAGATAATGTTCCCGATATTAAAGATGTTAACAAAATGATTGTTATTCTCGAAAAACTGGGAGCTGAAATATATAGAGAAAAAGATACCTTAATCATCAATACCGAAAAACCGATTTCATATGATGTGTCGGACTATGAAGAGGAAACCGGCCAGATGCGGGCTTCCTATTATCTGCTGGGAGCGCTGCTGGGACGATATCGTAAAGCGATTGTGCCCCTGCCCGGCGGTTGCAACATCGGGGATCGCCCCATCGACCAGCATATCAAAGGCTTTCAGGCTCTGGGAGCAACCGTGGTGATTGAACATGGCCAGGTAAAAATGGAAGCACCGGAACTGAGAGGAGCCCATATTTTTCTTGATGTTGTCAGCGTTGGTGCCACCATCAATATTATGTTGGCAGCCGTTCGGGCTGATGGCAAAACAATTATCGAAAATGCCGCCAAAGAACCCCACATCGTTGATGTGGCTAACTTTTTGAATTTGATGGGAGCAAACATCAAGGGTGCGGGAACAGATGTTATTAAGATTGTTGGTGTTGAAGAGATGCACGGCTGCGAGTATTCGGTGATCCCGGATCAGATTACCACGGGTACCTATATGATGGCCGCGGCAGCCACCGAAGGGGATATCTTAATTAAAAATGTCATTCCCAAGCATATGGAGGCGATCACGGCTAAGCTCAGCGAAATGGGGGTCATCGTTCTGGAAGAGGACGACGGAATTCGGGTTATTGGAAAACATCCATTAAAGGCGGTCAATGTCAAGACCATGCCTTATCCGGGGTTTCCTACGGATCTACAACAACCGATGGCAGTTTTAATGACGATTGCCCAGGGAACCAGCACCATCACTGAGAGTATTTTTGAAAGCCGATTTAAATACGTGGACGAATTGCGCCGGATGGGGGCCAATATTTCCATTAATAGTCGAACCGCCAGTATTACCGGGGTCAAGTCCTTATCAGCCACCAAAATCCGAACCACGGATCTGCGGGCCGGGGCGGCCATGGTGATTGCAGGGTTAATTGCTGATGGTGAAACAAAGATCACTGAAATTGTCCATATTGACCGGGGCTACGAAAATCTTCAGGAAAATCTGCGAAATCTCGGGGCAGTAATTCGTCGGGTTTCCGAGAAAGATCCTGCTTGCCTTTAGAGCGTATTGGGGATAGATACGATGACTATCTTAAATCCCGTAAAGTTAGGTTAAGTCAGGTTTAAGCATCATTCGCTAGGATAATCCTAACAATTCAGCTGGTCCTTGGCGCATTTAAATGGAATAATTTTACAAGATATTAAAATGAACAAGGGAGCAAGGATTGAAATTTTGCAGTTTATATAGTGGAAGTTCAGGAAATAGTTTATTTGTCTCAAACAACAGCACCAAAATACTCATTGATGCTGGCCTCAGCGGAAAACGAATCCAGTCTGCCATGGACGCCATTGAAGAAGATCCCCGGGAAATCGGTGGCATCATGGTGACCCATGAACATAGTGATCATATTCATGGGGTTGGGGTTTTGTCCCGGCGTTTTGACCTGCCGATTTATGCCAATGAAAAAACTTGGGCAGCAATGAAAAAGGACTTGGGAAAAATTGCCGAGCATAATGTAAAGATCTTTGATTTTGAAGAGCCTTTTATTATTCAGGATCTTCAAATTGAAGCCTTTAAAACATCTCATGATGCAGCGGATTCAGCCGGTTTTGTCATATCTGACGGCAAAAGCCGGTTGGGAATCGCCACCGACTCAGGGATTATTACGCCAGAAATGCGCAGCGCATTGTGCGGCTGTGATCTGGTCGTGCTGGAGTCCAATCATGATGTTTCAATGCTGGAAGCCGGATCGTATCCTTTCTACCTCAAACAGCGGATAAAAAGTGATTTTGGTCATCTATCCAATGAAACAGCCGGAGATCTGGCCTTGGCACTGGTACTGGAAGGGACCCGGAAACTGGTGCTGGCCCACCTTAGTCAGGAAAATAACTATCCATTGTTGGCCTATGAAACCACTGCCCGGATTCTTACTGGTTCCGGTGTGGTATTGGATGGAGATGTGAAACTTTCGGTGGCAAAGCGAAGCTGTGTGAGTGAGGCAATTAATCTATAAAGAACTTCAACTAAGATTGAGGTGAAACGATGAACGACGATCTGAAAAAAGAAAAAAAACCGAACTCCCTGATCATCGGCATGATCGGAGCCATTATTGGTGGCGTAATTGTTGGGGTACTGCTTCTAGGTGTCAACTTTTTTTTCGACAGTAATAGTGTAATCCAAGGTGCCAAGAACGAAATTATTGTCAATCAGGGTTCGGCGGACACGGTAGTTGAAGCCATTGCCCAAACCGTGCCACCATCAGTGGTGGGGATTGAAACAACCGGAGTGTCTATGACTGTTTATGGACCTCAGGAGGCGAGTGGCGTGGGTTCGGGATTCATCCTAACCAGTGATGGCTATATTGCGACCAACCAGCATGTGGCCTCGGATGATGTATCGGCATTAAAGGTTTCGCTGGCCGATGGGAATACCTATGATGCCAAACTGGTCTGGTCGGATGCGACCCTGGATATGGCCATTATCAAAATTGATGCCAAGGATTTACCGGTATTGGAATTGGGAGATTCGGATAATGTGGTTGTTGGAGAACTGGCAGTAGCGGTTGGAAATCCGATGGGACTTAATTTTGAGCGAACCGTTACGGCAGGAATCATATCCGCTCTTAATCGGAGCATCCCATTGGAAAACGGGCTGGCAGAAGATCTGATTCAAACCGATGCGTCAATCAATTCAGGAAATAGTGGGGGTCCGTTAGTTAACAAAAACGGTGAGGTAATCGGGATTAATACCTATAAACTAACCACTGGGGAAGGGATGGGCTTTGCCATTCCAATCAATATTTTAAAACCGATTCTCAATGAAATTGTCGCAACCGGTAAATTTGATTCCACCGTGATGGGTATTACCGCTTATGATCGGGCGATTGCTGATTATTATCTGACTGACAGTGATGTCAATTTTAACGAAGGGATTTATATTGCTTCGGTACAACAAGGCGGTGGGGCTGCCAATGCAGGTTTGGCTGCCGGCGACATCATTAAAGAGATCAATGGTGTCAAAACCAATACCATGCTGAAAATGAAAGAAATTCTCTATGCAGTTAATGCCGGTGATAAGGTCAGTGTGACCTTTGAACGGAATGGGCAAAGTCAGACAAAAGATGTGGTTGTGACGGCGGGGCAATAAAGAGAAAACTGTTTGCAATGAAAATTTATGAAAATCACATTGACAGTCGATTTTTATGGTGTTATAATCAAAAATATCTTAAGGTAAGCTTAATAGAAGTCAAAGAAGACCGGACTATTAAGATGATACCTGGGATTTAAGACGCTTATCAAAGGTGATAACAGAAGTTTCTGTTATCACCTTTTTTTTCAAACTAAAATAGGCAAATTAATTTATCAAAGGCGATAACAGTCATGAATGTTATCGCCTTTTTTTGAAGGATTTGTCTTTGACTATTGTTTGAATGAGAATAAGACAATGAATTGCCAGTGAACTAAGAACATTAGGCGAATTCCCCAAAAGACTGAAATTATAAATTGCATAAGAAGATGACTAAATGGTTTAAGATTATCATATTTAAATGATTGAATCAAAATAATTAAGAAAAGAGGAAGTTAAGATGATTAATTCTGGTGATGTCGCATTTGTTCTGATCGGTTCAATGCTGGTATTCTTTATGACCCCCGGCCTGGGATTATTTTATGGAGGGATGGTTCGGCGAAAGAACGTCATTAATACATTAATGTCGGTATTGTTTTGTTGTGGACTGGCGACCGTTATGTGGTTTGCCATCGGTTATTCAATCTCATTTGGAGAAGATGTTGGCGGTCTGGGTGTTGTCGGAAATTTGAGCAATGCTTTTTTTAGTGGGGTCAGTGCCACAGAAGCCGGACCTTATGCGGCCAATATACCGGGTGCCCTGTTTGCGATTTTCCAGCTGATGTTTTGTATTATTACACCAGCTATTCTGGTGGGAGCCTTAGAAGGCCGAATGAAATTTTCGGCAATGTTTATTTTTATTGCCTTCTGGTTATTGCTAGTCTATTACCCATTGGCTCATATGGTTTGGGGCTTAGGCGGCTTTATCGCCGGATTGGGAGCGGTCGATTTTGCTGGCGGAAATGTTATTCATATTAGTTCCGGAGTTTCTGGTTTGATTGCCTGTATCATCCTTGGTAAAAGAAAAGGTTATGGTATTTTAGCGTATCATCCGCATAACATTCCAATGGTTTTCACCGGGGGCGCGATTCTTTGGGTTGGTTGGTTCGCCTTCAATGGGGCATCAGCGCTGGCCGCTAATGGATTGGCGGTTCAGGCGATGGGTAATACAATGATCGCATCGGCTGCTGCAATGTTAAGCTGGATGCTGATGGAATCAATTCTTTATAAAAAAGTGACGGTTCTGGGGGCGGTGACTGGTGCTGTTATCGGTTTGGTGGCCATTACTCCGGGTTCAGGATTTGTACCATTTGGTGCGGCACTGGTGATTGGCGCTCTGGTTAGCCCCATCTGCTTATTTTTTATGACCAAGGTCAAACAGAAGTTTGGCTATGATGATTCACTGGATGCCTTTGGTTGCCACGGAATTGGCGGAATCTGGGGTGGTATAGCGACTGGTCTGTTTGCTCAGTCAGCCATAAACCCGATTGCGCAGTGGGACGGTTTGTTTTTCGGGGCAACCGAATTATTTGTGGCACAATTGATGGCCGTAGGAATTTCTGTTATCTATTCAGCTGCGATGACCACAGTCATAATGCTGGTGCTTAAAAAAGTCATGACTATCCGTGTTTCGCCGGAGGCAGAGGCATTGGGTCTGGATATCAGCGAACACAGCGAACAAGGTTACCCGGCTTTCTCGGGAATTGATCAATAGAACGATATTGAAATGTGGTTGAGGAGTCATGCCATCATGGCTTCGCAATCAGTAAAGAAAGGAAAAAACTTATGAAACTGATTGAAGCAATTATCCGTCCGGAAAAGTTGGAACCTTTAAAGGACGCATTTTTAGAAGCAAAGGTCAATGGTATGAACGTCCGTCAGATACTCGGATGCGGGAACCAATTTGGATGGGTAGCCCATAATCGGGGAACCTCGGTCATGATGAATATGCTACCTAAAATCGAAATAAAGATTGTGGTTGCCGATGATAAGGTTGAGGAAACTGTCCAACTGATTATGGATACCGTCCGAACTGGTGAAATTGGTGATGGTAAAATTTTTATCAAACCGGTGGAGGAGTGTATTCGGATCAGAACCGGCGAGCGGGGCGACATCGCACTTTAAAAGTTAGTGATTGAGGACTGAGACGATTATATTTAAATATAATCGTCTTTTTTTTGTGGCGTATTTTAAATAACTGTCAGCTTTGTGATTCTTGAAATTCTAGGATTGACTCCCGGGTTGAGTAATGCTATAATTCGACTTGCTGAGTCGGAAATGGGTCAGCTAAAATTAAATAGTAGCATCAACCTTAAATAATAGCGAAAAGGTTCAGTCGATTGTCAATGAAGAGGATCGACCCAGCGATGAACCGGATCTGAATTGCGATGATCAAAGGCGATAACAGTTTTTTTGTTGTCGTCTTTTTTTGCGTTGAGCGTCTGAATTACTGATTTATCAGATAATTCAATCAACTTATCAAAGGCGATAAGCATAGCGGCCGGCCATACGTGCAGGTTTTAAAGTGGGTTGATCAGATAATCACTGAACCCGATTCAGTGATTGGCATAAATAACGAAAAAAGAGAATTATGGAGGAAATTATGATTAATTCAGGAGATGTAACATTTATTCTGATTTGTACCATGCTGGTTTTTTTTATGACCCCAGGACTGGCACTATTCTATGCCGGGATGGTGCGACGGAAAAATGTGCTTAATACGATCATGTCAGTGGTGTTTTGCTGCGGACTGGCAACGGTGATGTGGTATATGGTGGGATATTCCCTGGCTTTTGGTCCGGATTTTGGCGGGTTTGGTGTGATTGGTGATTTAAGCAATGTGTTTTTCAGGGGCATTAGTGCATCGGCGCCAGGCCCCTATGCGGGTAGTATCCCGGGTCAGCTCTTTGCTATTTTTCAACTGGTATTCTGCATGGTTACGCCGGCGATTGTGGTCGGTTCGCTGTCGGGAAGAATGCGATTTTCGGCTTTGTTTATTTTTGTAACGTTCTGGATGCTGCTGGTTTATTATCCAATGGCTCATATGGTTTGGGGTCAGGGTGGTTTGATTGCCAGCCTCGGTGCGGTTGATTTTGCCGGCGGTTTTGTCATCGAAATAAGTTCGGGGATTTCTGGCCTGGTGGCTTGTATTATTTTGGGATCCCGAAAAGGATATGGCATTAAGTCCTATCATCCCCATAATATTCCGCTGTTTGTCATCGGTGGGGCGATTTTATGGGTTGGCTGGTTTGCCTTTAATGGCGGTTCTGCCCTGGCTGCCAACGGTTTAGCGGTTCACGCAGTGGTGACCACCCTGCTGGCATCGGCAGCAGCGATGCTAACCTGGATGCTGGTTGAAATGGTCGCTTATA
The DNA here is from genome assembly GCF_002237635.1 of Acetobacterium sp. MES1. Taxonomy (NCBI): domain Bacteria; kingdom Bacillati; phylum Bacillota; class Clostridia; order Eubacteriales; family Eubacteriaceae; genus Acetobacterium; species Acetobacterium sp. MES1. The sequence continues at coordinate 31,241 of NZ_MJUY01000061.1, read as the reverse complement.
AAAAAGTGACGGTCATGGGTGCCATTACCGGTTCGATCGTCGGCTTGGTTTCCATTACGCCCGGAGCTGGTTTTGTACCGACCGAAGCGGCTTTGTTTATCGGCGCTGTGGTGAGTCCAATCTGCTTTTTCTTTTTAACAAAGGTGAAGGTTAAATTCGGCTATGATGATACCCTGGATGCGTTTGGTTGTCATGGTATCAGTGGGATATGGGGGGTTATTGCCACCGGTTTGTTTGCTCAGACGGCCATCAATCCGGTCGCCCAATGGAATGGTTTGTTCTTTGGTGACACCCAGTTATTTGTGGCTCAGCTCATTGCGTTGTTAATTGCAGTGCTTTATTCAGGAACGATGACGGCAGTAATTATGTTAATCCTCAAAAAGGTCATGGCGATCCGGGTCGCTCCCGAAGCCGAAGCCCTGGGTCTGGATATCAGTGAACATAGTGAAGAAGGTTATCCCGCTTTTTCTGGAATTGACCAATAGTGGCTGATCGACTAAAATACCAGAAGACAGTAATTCTAAAACGAAAGGATAAAGAAATGAAACAGATCGAAGCGATTATTCGTCCGGAAAAGCTGGAACCGCTCAAGGATGCTTTTTTGGCAGCAAAGGTCAATGGCATGAATATCCGGCAAGTACTGGGATGTGGTAACCAGTATGGTTGGGTAGCTCATAACCGTGGCACCTCGGTAATGATGAACATGATTCCCAAAATTGAAATAAAAATTGTAGTAGCTGACGACAAGGTTGAAGAAATAATTCAGTTGATTATGAGTGTGGTGCGAACCGGGGAAATTGGCGATGGCAAAATCTTTATTAAGTCAGTCGAGGAATGTATCCGGATTAGAACCGGAGAACGAGGCGATATCGCATTGTAAAAAATGGGGTCTAATCGTTTTAAAAGAGCCCCCTATATTTGCATTCGTAAATATAGGGGGCTCTTTTATGTTTGCTCGTTTACAAAAACAAATGAAAGGATTGACATTTTCATCGATAATACTATAATTAAGGAATAGTTGCAAAATTTCAGAAATGAATATAAAAAAAAGTACAGATAGCGAGGTGAGGGAATGAAAAAAGTAGTGGATGATGAACGTCTGATGGTGAAAATCTGTGAGATGTACTATAACCAGGATATCAATCAAAAGTTGATTGCCAAAGAGTTGGGTCTTTCCCGTCCAACGGTGTCCCGGATTCTTCAGAACGCCAAGGAGCGAGGGATTGTCAAAATTATTATCGATCCTATTTTTGGTAACAACTATGTGGATCTGGAAAAAAAGCTGGAGAGTCGCTATGGCTTGAAAGAAGTTTTCATTGTGGATATGAAACAGGACAGCCGGGATCAGAAGGATGAGTTGGCTAAAGCGACTGCCAATTATCTCGAGCGGTTAATTAAAGATGATACGATTATCGGGGTTTCGATGGGTTCTTCCATTGGCCAGATCTATCGTTTTATCTCAAAGGGAACCTCAAAGCGGGTGACCTTCATTCCCCTCATCGGTGGGATCGGACATCTGGGTATGGAGCTGCACTCCAATACCATTGTCGAAGCTTTGGCAAAGGCTTTTGGCGGCGTTTCTTATTTGCTCCACGCCCCGGCCCGAGTGTCTGGAATCAAGATCAAAGAAGAATTAATGAAGGAGCCGGATATTAAGCGGATCATTAAAATGGGCGATGGCCTGGACGTAGCGGTGGTTGGGATCGGCGTTCCCAATCGTGGATCGGCGATTATGTCTACCGGTTATTATGACGAAAAAGATATGGAAACCATGCGCCAAAAAAATGTGGTAGGTGATGTCTGTATGCAGTTTTTTGATATCAATGGGAGCACAGAAGCCTTTGAGGCTGATAACTGTGTGATTGGGGTTGACATCAAGAAACTTCGGCGGGTTCCTCATTCCATTGGTGTGGCCAGTGGTTCTGAAAAAGCCCGGGCGATTCAGGGTGCCATCAAAGGTGGTTTTATTAATGTCCTGGTTACTGATGTGGAATGCGGAAAAAAATTGCTGGAATTCGATGAATCTTTTGATCAAGAGGATAAGAATAGATTAGGTACTTCAGAAATCGAGAGAGCCGATTGAAAATGATATTGTCAAAAGAGGAAGCCTTAAGAGATGTTAAATTATTTGCTCTGGATATGGATGGAACGTTTTATCTGGGTAACGGTTTAATTGATGGGGCACTGGATTTTATTGAAGCGCTCAGAAGCCATCAAAAAGATTTTATTTTTATCACCAATAATTCATCCCGGGGATCCAGCTTTTATCAGGAAAAACTGAAGAAAATGGGCTGCTTTGTGGAAGCCGACCGGATTATTACCTCCGGGGATGTGACCATAAACTATTTAAAAACCTATTATCCCGGACAATCGGTCTATCTGATGGGCACGCCGCTATTGGAGGAGAGCTTCCGGGAACATGGCATCAACCTGGTCCAGGAGCAGCCAGATGTGGCAGTCGCCAGCTTTGATACCACCCTGACCTACGAAAAGCTCAAAAAAATCTGCACCTTTATTAACAATGGCGCAGTTTTTTTATCCACCCATCTGGATTTGGTCTGTCCCACCGAAACTGGTTTTATCCCCGATTGCGGTGCCATGTGTGCTCTGATCACCAAATCCACCGGGGTGGAACCCAAATACTTAGGCAAGCCTTTTTCCGAAACCATGGAGATGATTTTAGCCATTACCGGGCATAAAAAAGAGGATGTGGCCTTTGTCGGCGATCGTATCTATACCGATGTGGCCACTGGCGTCAATAACGGCGGTAAGGGTTTTCTGGTGCTGACTGGAGAGACAAAAATGGCGGATGTCGCGAATTCAGCAGTGGTTCCGGATTGTGTTTTTGACTCGCTGAAAGAAATGATCAACTATCTATAAGCCTGTTTATTTTAGTCAAAAAGGGGAAGATAATAAGAAGACGAATCGAACATGTTGATGACGGGAACGAATAAATGAATAAACGGAAAGGAATGAAAGATTCATTAACAGGTAAGAAGTATGCATAGCAAAACAGTTACGATTATTAATCCCAGCGGTTTACACGCCCGGCCAGCGGCGGAGTTTTGTCAGAAGGCCGGAGAATTCAGAGCAGATATCCGCATTAAAAAACTGGGCGACGATTCCAAAGAGGGTGATGCCAAATCGCTCTTGAGTATTATGGCTACGGGGATTGGGCAGGGCGATGTGGTTGAAATTTTTGCCACCGGTGAAGATGAAATGCTGGCCGTGGAAACCCTGGTGGCACTCGTCGGCAGTGGTTTTGGTGAAGTGTAATTATTATAAGACGTAAAAAAAACACCGTGAGGTGTTTTTTTTAGTGGGCGGATATTCGATCAGGTATACGCCCCGGGTTATTTTTGTAAATAATCGATTTTAGATCGGCTTGACGCCACTGCAGTTCGTCCAGGTTGATACCGAAGTCCAGTTGACCCTGGGTGGCGATCAGGAGATGTTCCAAATTGCAGTTGCCGGCCCGCTCACCGATGCCGAAGAGGGTGGTATCGGCATATTTGGCGCCGGAGCGGAGTCCCTGGATGGAGTTGGGCACGGCCATGCCCAGGTCGTTGTGCATGTGTACCTCAATGTCGATGTTGTCAGGAATCCGGTTGATCGTGGCCTTGCAGAGACTGGGGGACATGATCCCCACGGTATCTGAAAAACGCAGGGTGGTGGCCCCCAGATGCTGGGCGGTTTCAATCAGTAAAACGACAAAATTCCAGTCGGCCCGGGAGGCGTCCTCCAAACCGATGGTCAGTTCTCTTTTTTCGGAATGGACAGCCGCGGCGCAGGCACTCAGGGTTTTAAGTACCTGGGATCGGGTGGTGCGCAGCTTCTCACGAATCAGCAGATCCGAAGCCGGGACACAAACATGGATAATGTCGGCGCCGCAGCCGATGGACTGGCTGATATCAGAGAGATTCATCCGGTTCCAGCCAATAATCTTCGCCTGCTTACAGGACAGTTTGATTTTTTCAAAGGCCCGGCATTCCTCTCTGCCCATGGCCGGGGTACCGGCTTCAATCCGGGCAACCCCCAGGGTATCCAGAGCTTTGGCGATGGTGATTTTTTCGCGGATCGAAAAGGCCATTCCGGGGCTTTGTTCACCGTCTCTTAAGGTCGTATCAACAATATATCTGTTTGTCATTTTGTACCTCTCTGGCAAGGGTTCGCAGTTCCCGATCGGACAGATTTCGGCCTAATTTAGTGCAGTGGGATTTTAAGTGTTTTAGAATGCTATGGGCGGCTGACTCGGATAATTGCGAATCGTTTAGTTTATACAACAGGCTTTGGCGGCCGGAGTGTTTGCCCAGGACAATTTCTCGCTGGTTACCAACGCTTTGGGGACTAAAGGGTTCATAGGTATTGGGGTTTTTTAATACCCCATCCACATGAATACCGGATTCGACCTTGAAAATATCGGTTCCGATGATCGCCTTCATTTTGCCAACCGGCTGGCCGGACAGTTTTTCATAAAGGTCACGTAGCTCACTTAAAACCGATAAGTCACCGGTAAACAAATCAGGTTGACTTAGTTTTAGCCCCATCAGCACTTCTTCCAGCGGTGGGAAGTTATGATGGTTGGCAAAACCGCAGCTGATACTCTGCCCGCCAGCCAATAGCCATTCCAGAGCGATGGCAGTGGCACAATGGTGGTGATTGCCGGGGCAGAGATCCAGAGTGTCAATACCGCTGTCCAGCAGGGCCTTAAAAACCTCTGAATAATCCCGGGTCATCAGGTCTTCTAATCCGGTGATCCGGATCTTTTGATGGTGACAGGAATGTAATTTGCCAACGGGGATATTTTTTTCCACCAGCTCATTTGGCTCCAGTTTCCAGAGGGCTTTCGGTTCTTTCGTCCCTGGGCTAGCCGAAGCGAGCGATTCGGGAAAAATCCGGGTTAGAAAAAAACGTCGCTGCCCCAACCATTGTTTTAAACCGGCAGCAGTGACCGGAAAATTAAGCCGGTCAACCAGCTCCGGGGTCAATTCGATTTTGGTGACGCCACAGGTAAAAAGCAGGTCACAGAAATGGTTAAGATCCTGGCTGGTCATCCCGGACGTATTAAAGGTTGTCAAGGTTCGATCAATAATAGTAACCATTTGTGTACCCCGCTTTCGTTTGTTTTAATTTAAAATTGATGCTGCCAATGTTAGGGCAGCATCAATTGGTGTAGTATAAAATAAAAGATTAGCCCAGTACCGACAATTGTTATATCATGTTGTGTGCCTCAAGGCGAACAGTTGCGGAGCTATAACATAATAGGGTGGCATTCTTGCATTCGCAACTGTACGAATTGTGCGCATTCAACAGATTAACAAGGGTCTGACCCCTTGGTCATTGGTCGGTACGGTAGTATGGCACTACCCCAAGAGAGCTAAATAACCAGGTCTTCGACCACCTTGCCGCCTTCGATGTGTTCGTCCATAATCCGTTCCACATCGTCGACGGTCACCTTGCCATACCAGACGCCTTCGGGATAAACAACCACGATGGGACCCTTGTCGCAGATGCCGAAGCAGCCGGTGTTGTTTAACATGACGTCACCGGATAATTCCCGCTCGTCGATTTCTTCAAGAAAGGTCTGCAGGATTTTCACTGAATCCTGTTGAAAACAATACCCCTGTTGGGTGCCGTTGATCCGGCAGCTGGTGCAGATAAAAATATGATGTTTAGGACTAACCATTTTTAAATTCCTCCTGATGCGTTTATAAATAGTTTTAAATGATAATAATTGTCAACTTTACCGACGGAAAGTCTGTCTAAAAGTTAACCCAGTACCGACAATTATTACATCATGTTGTTTGCATCGGAGCGAACAGGTTGATAAACCTGTCCGATTCCGCAGCAAACAACAGATTAATAATTGGTCGGTACGATAGAACAATGCTAGAAATTACCGGCCGTGCGCAGTTCGGACTTTAACATTTCCTGGGCGGCGGTTTTAACAGCATCTTCAATCCGGTCGTAGGTTGTGAAGACCTTGATACCCTTGCTTTCTAACCGTTTGGTGGGTAGATCACCGATACGCATGGTGATGGTACCGTCGCAATCATTTAGGGCTTTTAGAATGGTGCCGATCTTATCTTCCTTTTCGTCACATTCTTCTTCGCCGCTGCAATACTTGCCGATCACCCGCTTTTCTTTAAACTGAACTTCGTCGTCAAGGTAGTCATAGATATACAGTTCAGAGGCCTGGCCGAAATGCTGATCCACCAGCATCCCGCCTTTGGAGGTGATCGCAAAGCGCAATCCCTTTGGGGACACTATGGTCTTTGATTCACTTCTGGCTTCATTTTCCCGGAAATCCAGGGAGATGTCGCTGTCCAGCTTGCCGATGGCATCAGCCCGGCATTGTTTGCAGTGATACATTTGTTTTAGATGAACACCGCACTTATCACGAATCGCATTGATTTCGCGGTTGGTGGCGATTTTTAAACCTTCAAAGGCGGAGCCTTTCACGGGAATCAGGGGCATCACATTGGAGATAAAACAGCCCATGTCTTTGACCGTTTTGACCACTTCTTCGATGTGGGTATCATTGATTCCCATCAGGGTGACCGTATTGATTTTGACAATCACCCCTTCATCAATCAGGAGCTTGATCCCGGAAAGCTGGTTGGCCAGAAGAATTGAAGCAGCGGCTTCGCCATGGTAGCGGTTTCCCATAAAATCCACATGTTTGTAGATTTTGGCACCGATAGCCGGATCAACCGCATTGACGGTAACGGTAACATGGGATACCCCCAGTTTGGCCAGCTCTTTGGCATAGTAGGGGAGCATTAAGCCGTTGGTGGATACGCAGAAGGTAACATTGGGGTCATGCTCATGGATTAATGTCAGGGCTTTTCGGGTTTGTTCAAAGTTTGCCAGCGCATCTCCGGGGCCGGCTATGCCGACAACGGTGAGGTTGGGCACCTTTTCTTTAACCAGTTTATATTTTTCAAAAGCGGCCTCGGGGGAAAGAATGTCGGTGGTCACGCCGGGACGGCTCTCGTTGGGGCAATCAAATTTGCGGACACAGTAATTACACTGAATATTACATTTAGGGGCAATGGGGAGGTGCATCCGGGCGTTTTTCTGGGAGGCACCACAGCTATAGCAGGGATGGTTGGCGGTTTTTTCCTCAATGGTCTGAGCCTGCGGGGTTAGTGGGTCAGTAGTTTTTTTGTATTCCAGAACTTTCATTTGTGCCTCCGTTTTCGGCTCTAATCCGTATTTGGATTTGGGCCCTTCATTATAATAGGTGTTGTACAGGGTTTCCCGGAATCCTCCTTCCACTGTTTTAAGAATGGTGTTGGTTATCTGATCCAGGAGAACCTGAGAGCCTTCATAGCCCAAGGTCCGAACCCGCTGGCCGCCGATGCGGTCATGGATCGGAAAGGCACAGCGGATCAAGGGAATCCCATGTTTCTCTTCAATCCGGCGGCCATCGGAATTCCCCAGCATCAGGTTGGCACCGAGTCTCAGGGCTTCTGCTTCAATGGTTTCGAAGTCCACATCATTTAAGATCACGTAGTTGTCAACAAAAAGCACATCGGCCAGTTTGGAAAGCTCAGCTTTAATCTTTTCTTTGAGCTGGGGACAAGCAGAACCAGTGGCGGCAATCACGGGCATTACGCCATTTTCACAACAGAGGCGGACTGCCGAAACGACAAAATCGGGTTCGCCGAAGATGGCGATGCGACCCAGGGCATTGTATTTATGGGAGTCGACCATGCCATCAAGATAACGCCCGCGTTCTTTAACGATTTTCTCCGGAATGGCTTTTTTTGACAGTTCGGATAGAAGCTCCATTAAGGCATCAGTATCCCGGAGTCCCATTGGTAGGTTCAGCCGTTTGTAGGGGACACCATAGTTTTCGTAGAGGTAAACCCCCGGGGATTCGTCAGGTTTGATGGTATCAGACAGTTCGATGGTAGCCCGGGCTCCTGCCATTTTCTGGATTTCTGAAATCGGGGTACCATGCATCGGTAGCCGATAATAAGAACTCTGGTGGACACCATCGAGATTTTCGGAAAGATCCGGCAGCAGGATATAGGAAAGCCCAAACTGATCCAACACATCTTTTAAATAACGGGTATCTGCCGGGGAAATCATCGAACTGATGATATTGATCTTATTGTGTTTGGCAGTGTCCATCTCGACATGGGAGACAATCGCCCGGAGTGCCCGGGTAAAGCCTTCAAATTGGGTACCGCCGTAACCCGCTGATTTGACCGGAATGATTTTTACCGTCTCATCAGGATGAGCAGCATAAAAATTCTTGATGATGTATTCAATGTCTTCGCCGATGGTTTCGGCCAGACAGGTGGTGGAAACGCCGATGACTTCGGGTTGATATAATTTGATCAGATTTTCCAGGCCGATGATCAGATTTTTCTCGCCACCGTAGACGGTCCCTTCTTCAGTCAGGGAAGAGGAAGCGATGTCGACTGGCTCGTTGTAATGGGTGGCCATATGACGGCGGATATAGGTGCTGCAGCCCTGGGATCCATGGAGGATATTCATACATTTCTGAATGCCATAAAAAGCATTGGCGGTTCCCATCGGCATGCACATTTTACAGGGATTAATATTTAGGTTGACTAAATTTTTAGACATTGTTGATACCTCCTATGATTTCCCAGACCGGACTGTTCATCGACAGGTTGATTTCTGAGGCGAAGTTCAAGGTGCCTTCGTAGCCCGCCAGAGGATGCTTCCGTTCATGGTTGTGGTCACAGAAGGCGACCCCCAGTTTATAGGCCAGCGGCCGTTCCTTGACGCCGCCGACTAATATATCGGCTCCCATTTCCTTCATAAAGGCTTCCAGTTCGGCCGGATTGGCATCGTCTAAAATGACGGCATCCTCGTCGACCAAATGCGAGATAACTTCGTAATCATCCTTGCTCCCGGTTTGGGTGCCGACCATTACGGTGTTCATGCCAAATTCGTGAAACTGGCGGATCAGGGAGATTGCTTTAAAGCCGCCACCGACATAGATAGCGGCTTTTTTTCCTTCAAGATTTTTGCGATATTTATTTAAAAGAGGAATGACTCTATTTTTTTCTTCTTCAATAAAGGCTTTAGCGCGCTTGATCACGTCTTTATCACCGACCGCATAGGCAATCCGCATCAGTGAATCGGAGGTATCGGTGACGCCGAAAAAGCTGACTTTAATAAAAGGAATTGAAAAGGCTTCTTCCATCTGTTTGGCCAGATAGGTCATTGAACCGGCACATTGAACCAGATTGAGTTGGGCTGTAGGGGCTTGTTTTAAATCCTCGACTTTGGCGTCGCCGGTAATATTGGCAACGACTTCCACGCCGATCCGTCTTAAATAATTTTTGATGATCCACATTTCCCCGGCCAGGTTAAAGTCGCCGAGTATGTTGACACCACATGTTTTTTCGGGTAAAACGTCTGGGGTAACCAAGCTCATGATGGCATTACAGGCCATTTTATAGCCGGTTTTCTTGGTTCCGGAGAATCCTGGGGATTTAACAGCGATGACCCGGATGCCGTACTTTGCTTCGGCGTTGCGACAGACGGCGTCGATATCGTCACCGATGACGCCGACAATACAGGTGGCGTAAATAAAAATGACTTTTGGGGCATGACTGGCCATGATTTCATCAATGGCGGCCACCAATTTCTTTTCGCCGCCGAAAATGACGTCTGTTTCCCGCAGATCAGTGGAATACGAGTTGCGATAGCCTTCTTCGCCGCTGGATAGACTGCCGCGGATATCCCAGGTGTAGCTGGCACATCCAATCGGGCCATGAACAAGATGGAAGGCGTCAGTGATGGGGTTTAAAACGACCCGGGCGCCACAGTAAACACAGGCCCGTTGACTGACGGCCCCAGAGACACTGGCGGACTCACACTTGATGCCGTCGCCGCTGCATTCCGAAAAACGGATCGACTGGGCTCTTTCTGGTAAAATTGCCGCATCATTTTTCATTGTACAGCCTCCTTTCAAATAAGGGGAAGAAAATCCCCCCTGGTGTTTGTTTCTAAGAATCGTCCTGGAGACAATCACCAAATCGTTGTCTGCTACAAGATCGGACAGGCGCGCCTGTTCGCCTTGATGCAGACACCTGATTTATGATTGTCTCCGGACTTACTTCTGTTTGCTATCTGGGGGTATATATAAGATTAACCCCAGTTGTAGATAATGAGATAACCCAGTACCGACAATTGTTACATTACCATTTCCAGATCTTCATCTTCACAGTCACGGTCTTGACGGTCCATGAGCGCATTGAGGATCAGTTCAGCCAGTCGGATGGCACCTTTATAGCCAACGATCGGCATGTAAGAATGAACATAACGATCGATGATCGGGAAACCAACACGGACCAGAGGGATATCTTCGGCACGGGCGACTTGTTTGCCGTGAGTGCCGCCGATTAATAAGTCTACCGGATCATTTTTAATCCATTGGTGCAGTTCAAACAGGTCACCGGCTTGCTTGGCAGTACAGCCTTCAACGCCGAATTTTTCCAGTAGCGCAGCGGCTTTTCGGTCAAAGGCCGCTCCAGGGGTCCCAGTTACCATGTATTTAGGAATCATGCCCATTTCCAGAACGATCTGAGCCATCCCCAAAACAGTGTCCGGATCGCCGAAAATAGCCACGGTTTTGTTGTGGGTGTATTGATGAGAATCCAAGAGGATATCCATTAACTGGCCCCGTTCTTCTTCAATTTCATAAGGGACTTCATTTTTAGAGAACTGGTTCAAAGCCATAATGAAGGCATCGGTGTTTTCGACGCCAATTGGCAGTGGCAGGGTTTTGTAAGGCACCTTGCATTTTTTCTCCAGGGTGTCAGCGGCAAATTCAGAGGTCAGTTCGCCTAAGCCCAGACTCATTTCACAGTTGCCCAGATCCCGGATATCAGCAATAGTGGTGCCGCCTTTGGGATACATGGTGTAATTGCCGGTCATTGGGGCATCTAAAACGCCGCTGGTATCGGGCAGCATAATGAACTCGGTACCCATCAGCTTCATCAGCCGTTTCATTTCCCGCATGTCGCCAGGGTTGACAAAGCCGGGGAAGAGGGCCAGTTTGCCATTTTTTTCGCCAGTTGATTCAGATAGATATTTAATAAATCCGGAGATCATGTTATAATAACCGGTAATATGTGAACCAACATAGCTTGGCGTATTGGTGTGAACGACCAATTTGCCTTCAGGTACTTTGGCATCCTGGATGTAACCACTCAGGTCATCACCGATGGTTTCACTCAGACAAGTGGTATGCACTGCAATGATCTCAGGGTCGTAAATATCAAAAATGTTTTTAATCGCCGTTTTTAAGTTGGAGCCACCGCCGAATACGGATGCGCCTTCGGTAAATGAACTGGAAGATGCAATAGCTGGATCTTTAAAGTGTCGGGTTAAAAACATCCGATGAAATGAACAGCATCCTTGAGAGCCATGGCTGTGGGGCATACATTGGTGAACGCCCAGGGCTGCGTACATCGCACCGACTGGTTGACATGTTTTTATCGGATTGATTCGTAGGGTGGATCGGTCCGATAATTTTTTTGGGGTTAATTCTAACATTATTCCATACCTCCTAAGCTGCCAACTAACGTGGGTTCACTTTTCCATGGGGCTTGAACCATATTCCAAACCGGGGTATAAGTGGCCATTGTAATGTCTTTGGCGAAATTGAGTGCTCCTCTGAATCCAGCGTAGGGACCGCTGTAATCATAGGAATGTAGTTGTCGTGAGGGAACTCCTGATTTTTGAATAATAAATTTGTCTTTAATTCCCGAGAAGAAAATATCAGGTTTTAATAGTTTTAAAAATTCTTCTGTTTCAAAATGGTTAAAGTCATCGGTAATGATGGCACCTTCGGAAATATCAGACCATAAGCCATCATATTTTTCCAGCGGAACACCGGCGGCTTTCAGAGCTTCAAGTTTTTCGGGCGTATGGAAGGTTTTGTAATTTGCTTCGTCTTTAGTGACCGTAATACTTTCAATGTTTTTAGAATCCGCATCCATTTTAATCGTCGGAATCACATCACGACCTTCGTAGTCGTCACGATGTCCAAACTCGTAACCAGCCAGGATAACTTCCACTCCCAACGATTTTAACAGATTGATATAGTGGTGGGTTCGTGATCCGCCAACGTAAACAGCGGCTTTTTTGCCATCGAGTTTTGATTTATAATAACTCATTGCTTCTTCAATTTCGCCGATTTCTTCAGCAATGACGGCTTCGGTACGAGCCAGTAATTCGGGATCATCAAAATACAGAGCAATATCCATTAAAGACTTTTTAATCCCATCGACACCGATGAAATTAACCTTGATCCAGTCCATGCCGTATTTAGTTTTCATCATTTCGGCAATATAGTTAATCGAACGATGGCATTGAACCAGGTTCAGATCGGCGGTATGGGCATTTTTAAGATGATCATAGCTGCCGTCACCAGTCATGACAGAGACCACGTTGTAACCGATGCGCTTTAAGATCCGCTCAACTTCCCAACCGTCACCGCCGATGTTGTATTCACCCAAAAGATTGACGGAGTATTTTTGTGGTTCGGCATCACCGGTACCGATGATGTATTTCATCAAACCGTTGTTGGCAATATGGTGACCGCCGGATTGGCTGACGCCCTTATACCCTTCACAACTGAAGGCTAAAACCTTGATGCCGTACAGTTTTTCAGATTCTGCAGCCACCGCATGGATGTCATCACCAATTAATCCAACCGGACAGGTGGAGCTGATCATGATACATTCCGGGTTGAAAATTTCAACCGCTTCTTTGATGGCCTGTCGTAATTTTTTTTCACCGCCGAAGACGATGTCGGTTTCCTGCATGTCGGTGGAAAAACTGTATTGGGTAAAGTCTTTGGTGTTTTCATCACCCTTGGCTTTGTTTCGTCTGGTTCCCCAGGTGTAGTAGGCACAACCGATGGGGCCGTGAACGATGTTGACAACATCTTTTAATGGGCCGATAACAACCCCTTTACAACCTGCGTAGCAGCAGCCACGGTTGGTCATAATCCCGGGAATCGCCCGGGTATCAGCGGCGATGACTTGCGGCTCACCGCCTTCAATTTCAATGACATGTTCTTTTCGGTTTTTATATATTTTAGAGCTATATTTATCGAGTACTTTATCTCTAGAATCCATTCAAATCACCTCTTTCTAAAATGCATCCGCATTTTTTTCGCCACTTCGTACCCGAATGGACTCTTCAATTGGGATGACAAAAATTTTACCATCTCCCGGATTTCCAGTTTGATTGCTATCGATAATAATGGAAACAACCTTGCTGACATCCTCATCTTCACAAATCACGGTGAAAAATCGTTTCGGAATTAAACGGGAGGATTCGGTTAATGCTTCACCCATGGATGAGACGGGCATCTCACCAGCGTCAACAATATCCTGAATGATCGATAAATCAATACTTTTCTTGCCACGACCAAGCACCTTTAAACAGGTAAAAGCAGGATAGCCTTCGTTGACAAGGGCTTCTTTGGTCTGGTTTACTTTATTCTGCCTGATAATCGCCATAACTTCTTTCATATCAATTCCTCCTTTTACAGGCCGGCTGTTCCAGTACTGATTGTATACGCTTCTTCTACGGGAGAAATGAAAATACGACCATCTCCAAAAGTACCTTCCTTGCCAGTTTTTGCATATTTCATAATTATTTTTACAACATCATCTTTGTCTTCGTCTTTGACAATACAAAGCAGCATGACTTTGGGGATTTCATCATAATAAACGTCCCCAACTTTAATACCTTTTTGTTTTCCTCGTCCATATACATCCAGTTTTGTTACAGCTGAGAATCCAGCGGACAACATTTCGGATAAAACAACGCCTGTTTTCTCAGGTCTGATAATTGCGCGTACCATTAACATATGTAAAACCTTCCTTTCGCTCTTAAAGCATTAATCTTAATGTACCGACTAAATGTCCATCAAGCCGTGTTCCATCAACAGTTCTTCCAAACGATCCTGGTGCATTGGGGTAGGCACTACAAACATTTCATTACTGTCGACAGCAGCAGCCAAATTACGATATTCCTGAGCCTGGTTGGCAGTGTCATCAAATTCCAGAACGGTTTTTTTATTGATTTCGGCCCGTTGAACCATGTTATCACGGGGTACAAAGTAGATCATCTGGCTGCCCAGCTCTTTTGCAAAGGCATCAACCAGTTCTTTTTCGCCATCAACATTACGACTGTTACAGATGATCCCACCAAGTCGAACGCCGCCACTTGAAGCATATTTCTGAACCCCTTTTGCGATATTGTTGGCAGCATATAAGGCCATCATTTCACCCGATGCGACGATATAGATTTCCTGCGCTTTACCTTCACGGATCGGCATGGCAAAACCACCACAGACAACGTCACCTAATACATCGTAGAAGACATAATCCAGATCGTCGGTGTAGGCACCGAGTTGTTCCAGCATCCCGATGGAAGTAATAATTCCCCGGCCAGCACAGCCAACACCGGGTTCCGGTCCACCTGATTCCACACATTGAATGCCCCGGAATCCTGGTTTTAAGATCGCTTCCAGTTCGATTTCTTCGCCTTCTTCACGAAGGGTATCCAAAACGGTTTTTTGTGCCAGACCACCAAGCAACAACCGGGTTGAATCCGCCTTTGGATCACATCCGACTACCATAATGTTTTTGTCCATTAAGCCAAGTCCGGCTGTCAGGTTCTGGGTTGTGGTTGATTTACCAATACCACCTTTTCCATAAATAGCGATTTGTCTCATAATCTGTTCCTCCTGAGTGTGAAAAATTTAAGATCCAATGCAAGTTTTTGAGCAAAAATAAAAGAAGTCCTGGCCTTTCACAACAGTGTAAATGGTAAGACTTCCTTGTCTAAAAAACTTATTTTGTTTTGCATAAACGAAAAGGTCTTAATCGGCCGCCCTGATTGAGCAGCAAATTAAGACCTCTTTGTCTAAATAGGGGTGGATGTGAGGGTAACAAAAAGGTCTCAGCACTTACCCAATTGTAAGGAGCTGAGACCACATTGTCTTTGTCAAATCCGTATTGCATTGTTTTCTATGGGCTTATTATCCATGGAATTAAGGGATAAGTCAAGCTGCTTCGCTTGTAAACCCTTTTCAAAGTGAAATGGGTTTAAGAATTGGCTGGCAGTGCGAGTGTTTTTTTTGAGCCCAAACCGGGGTTGTACTTTAGTTTGCTGATGCGTTTATGAACTGTCAGATAGGATGAAATCATTTTCACGGGTTGCTAATGTATTTTGAATCAATTGACAAATTCTTGCTTAAATAAAACTTAAGAGATCCTTAAATATCACCCAAACGATCAGCCACAGCTGGAGCAGGAAGAACAGTCGCCGCAGGATTTTTTCATTGGATCATGAACCAGTATGGACCGGACGGTGGCGGTTTTTAAATCAACTGTTACAATATTATCCTGAATGATTTCCATTTTGCCATCACTAAAAACAATGGTCATCGGTTCGGGAACCAGTATTTCCGGATCCAGAGTACCCGGTTTCATCAGCGGCTGGACGAACTGCTTGCCTTCCGGGGTGGTGATCATCAAACCGTTGTTGCCGGTAATCAGGGAGCGGACCTTCCCGGCGGGGGAATAGTTCACTGAATTTTCGTCGCAATTAATGCCATGAGCGTTGCTGTCATAGGCGATCACAATCCCGATCGGGGTGACAATGGGTTCGGGCAGGGCGGGTTCAAAACTTTTCAGCTTGCCGTTTTCATATAAGGAGAAACCGTAGCGCACCTTCACCAGCCCATCGGGACTATTGATTTCGATGGTTTCCTGAGGCCACATGGTCAGACTCTTCAGTGCCCCGCTTTCATAAAAGCAGAGGCTCACGACCTTGGCGGAAAAGGCTCCCACCGCCAGATCAAAGGCCATTGGTTTGGCCAGGGTATATTCGTCATGCTCGGTCCAGTAGCCGTTAATCCGACCGTTTAAGGGGAACAAACGGTGGATCCGGCCATTTTCATAAAAGCTGATTCGTTCGGCGGACAGGTTTCCCAGAGAGGTGATCACCTCAGTCGCATTTTCCAGATCGATACTTTTAATCTGGCCGCTTTTAAAAAATTCCAGGGCCAGCCCCTCCCGATTTCTCAGGTTGGCCGGACCATAGTGGGGAATCAGCATCCCGACTGGGGTATTGATGGTATTGGGTTCGTCGAAGGCACAGCCTTTGGGTGAACCGTCGGTATAGGTTTCTAAATAGGTGACCCCGGCGAGGGGGCCATAGTTTTCAGTTTGGCAGGTTGGCATAATAAGCTCCTTCTATTCACAGACGACATGGGTAATCACCACATGCGTAGCGGAATTGTTTTTATTTTCGACCCGGTATTGCATCTGCATTGCCGGTAACTGGTGTTCAAACCATGGCGGGATATGATCACAAACCAGCTTAAGGGCATAAAATGGCGTTTCTTTTAAAAACGGCAACAGCGCTGCTTTTGAACTGAGCTCCGGATGTTTTCTCTGTACCTCGGTTAAATCAAAATGGTAATATCCGGGGATCTCGGTTTCTACCGGTGTCCGGGATAATAAAATAGCATCGGCCTGTGCTTCCTCATTCTGGCTGATCAGATCGGCCTGGATGGCATCCAAAAGTTCGGGATCAAAATCTTCAGCTTCACAGATAACAAAGCCGGAACGGTCAAAAATCTGATAGGGGACGCCGCTGATTGATTTGGCAATAATAATCCGGCAGTCATTGAAGGCACCCAGCATCTGGCTGATGTTTTCCCGGATTGAAGCCAAACCACCCGATAGATCACATGAAAAAGGAATCCGCTCGGATGGACTCCAGTGGGCTGCTTCTTTGGAAAAGAAGACAAAATTCGACATCTCATCAAAGCGGGCCAGTTGGCCGTTGTCATCACAAAAGACCGCCATCAGGTTTAAATTTTCTTTCATTTGTTTACCTCTTATGATTAAATCTTATAATACGAAATCCAGTGTAAATTAGTTGTAGTATAGCACAGAAATAAAAAAGCGAAACGCAATTAACACGAAATCCGGTGAAAAACGATTGCAGAAATTTGGGACTTAAGTAAAGTTTGATTTTTTAGTAAACGGTAAAAAGCAGAAAGAAAAACACCCCTTGATTAGTCAAAGGGTGTTGGTTAGGGAATAGACTAGTTTAGATCATCATCGCTGAACTGGTTTTCCAGTTTTTTCTGGCGTTTTTTTACCAGGGTGCCGGTAATAAACAGGGCGACAAAGATCAGGGCAAACAACATCGCAAAGATAAAGGCCGTCAGAGCGCCCAGGGCCAGCAAATTGTCTTTTAAATAAGCGTGATTTAGATACATCGTAATGGCATAAATGACGGCAAAAGAACCGGAGCCGATCAGGCTGTAGATCAGGTAGTTTTTGGTGGTGGGTTTACTGTAGAAATCCCATTGACCCTTTTTATAACAGCCGACCATGACCCCGCCACAGCAGATCATAAAGATGGCCCACTCAAATCCCCATTGGCTAAAAGGGGCATTGAGAAACATCGACTGGACGATAATACTGCCAAGCAACAGCCAGAAAACAATCCAGAAACAAACATGCTCGATTTTATACAATTCCAGTTCCTGGCGCTCATCAACCACTTTTCTAATTTTTTTCATTGTCGTTTTCCTCCCAGAATAAATCGTTCAACGTTTTTCCCAGCGCTTTACAGATGGCGATGCATAATTGTAAAGAGGGGTTGAATTTACCGGTTTCAATCATACCGATGGTTTGGCGGGTGACGCCAACCCGTGTGGCCAGTTCTGCCTGGGAGATATCTTTTTCAACCCGGGCTACTTTCAGTTTTATATTTTTCATCTAATCACTCCTGACATGATTTATAGTATACTATAAAAAACAAAAAGTCAAATATATATTGCATTATGTCATATAAAAAAAGCAGACTGTGATTGTCTGCTGGTTGTGAAAAGGGCCTTTTGAGGCTGGCCGCAGCAATCAATTTTTAATTGCGGTACAAGGAACCTAATCAAAAAATGACAACTGCTGGCTACCGTGCTCCAGTTTATAATGGCCGACAATGTCCTCCATTTTGTAGAGTAGCCCATAATGCTGGCATTCCCTGGTAAAGATCGTCCAGAGACTTTTGGCCTGAGGGCTGGCGCAGCTGTAGGCATTGCCAAAACGGCGGAGGTACTCTTTTTTGATGCCGGGAAAATGGGCATCCAGCTGATCGTAATAATAAAGGCGTTGGGAATCCCGCAGAGTCACCCCGAAGGCGGGATAAATAAACCGGGCGCCCTGCTCGGCTGCAGCAGTCACAATGGCCTTAATATTTGCCGGGGTATCATTAATAAAAGGCAGAATCGGCATCAGCAGAATGCCGGTAAAAATACCGTGATCCGATAGCGACTTGATGGCTGCAAAACGGGCCGAACTGGGCGCGACCTGGGGTTCGATTATTTTAGCAAGCGCATCGTCGAAACAGGTAACTGTAATTTTGATAATCACAGGTGATCGCTTCTGAATTGCTAAGAGTAGATCCTTATCCCGGGTAACAAGCGGGCTTTTGGTGGCGATGGCCACCCCATAACCATAGCGTTTAAACAGCTCCAGGGCCTGACGGGTGAGCTGATGTTTCTTTTCCATGGGATTGTAGGGGTCGCTCATGGCGCCGGTACCTACCACGCCCTTTAAGGTTTTGCGGCGCAGGTTATCTTCCAGAATGGTCAGGGCTTTTTCTTTGGCCCGAACCTGGTCGAAGGCGTTGATCCCATAGCAGTCGCTGCGGCTGTCGCAGTAAATACAGCCATGGGAGCAGCCCCGGTAGATATTCATGTTATAGTCGGTGCCGAACCAGAAATTATTTTTGGTTCGGGTCAGCATATTTTTAGCCGGGATGGTTTCCATAAGCGACCTTTCGTTAGTGCGTTATTAGCGGACAATCAAACCCATTAGCTTAGCCAATTCGGCGGCCTGGAAGGTGGTGACAACAGCCCCGCTTAATGCTTCGATAGAGACGATCAGGCCGCCAATCTGGCAGCTGGTGAAGTCCAGTCCTTTCAGCGGTGTTTTAAAAAAACTGGTTTGGCTGAAATTGACATCATCCAGTTTAATCTGGGTAAGTTTACATTCGGAAATGGTGGCTTCGCTGAAATCGCATTGGGAAATTTCCAGGGCCTTGAGTTTAGCCTTGCTGAAATTGGCATAGTGGAAACTGGAGTCCGTAGCCAGAAAATTCTCCAGCTGGGCTTGAAAAAAATCAGCACCCACCAGCTTACAGGCAAAAAATTCACAGCGGTTAAAGTAGCCCTCAGCAAAATTACTATTGGACAGGCTGCAGGATTGAAAACGCAGATCCCGGCAGTCAACTTTTTCAAAATTGCAGTCCGAAAAGTCACAGTTTTCAAAAAGTGATTCCCGAAATGAGAGCTGGGAAAAATCCTCATTATTAAATGTTAAATCTTTAAAATGCTGGCCTTCAATATCCTCTTCTTCATCCCGGGCCCAGGCCAGCAGGGAGAAAAAATCCTCGGTGAACTCCAGAACAGGAGGAATGTTTGGTGTTGATCGTTTCATAAAGCCTCCGGTAGTATAGTATATTATGATCAGTTTAACACGATTTTTAAAACTGCACAATTAAATGGGCTTCAGATATTTGCAATTTTCAGCGATAAAGCTTATAATTTTTTAAGAGTCATTGTGATTATACAAAAAAACAGGAGAAAAAATGAAAACATCTCAGCGTATCCAAAAAATGGGGGAACCCGCCCTTTTAAAATATTATCCACTGGTTAGTGAGGCCCAGAAAAAGGGCAAGAAAGTTTATTTTTTAAACATCGGCCAGCCGGATATCAAAACCCCGGCCGGTTTTTTAGACAGTGTTAACTGTATTGATCAGGAAGTCTTATCCTACCAGGCTCCGGAGGGGATCATCGAGCTTCGGCAAGCAGCTTGCGATTATTACCGGCGGCTGGGTCTTCATTACGATGTTGGGGATCTTTTTGTCACCAACGGCGGCAGCGAAGCCTTGCTGTTTACCTTTATCGGAATCTGCAATGCCGGGGATGAAATCCTCACCGCCGAACCGCTCTATAGCATTTATAAGGAAATGGCGGCGGCCACCGATGTTAATCTGGTTGGTTTTAAAACCTACGCTGAAGACGGCTTTGCCCTGCCAGCGGCTGCGGTGATTGAAGCAGCCATTACACCCCGAACCAAGGCGCTGTTGATGACCAATCCCGGGAATCCCACCGGTAAGGTTTTTTCCCGGGAAGAAATTGAGGTGATGGTGAAACTGGCCATCAAACACAATCTCTATCTGATTTCTGATGAGGTTTACCGGGAGTTTGTCTATGACAGTCAGGACTATCTGAGTCCGGCCCAGTATGACGAACTGGCCCAGCATTTTATTCTGATTGACAGTATTTCCAAACGCTACAGCGCCTGTGGCGCACGGATTGGTTTTATTGTCTCCAAAAATAAAACCCTGATGAATCAGCTTAAAAAACTGGTCCAGATGCGATTGTCGGTTTCGACAATCGATCAGATTGGAGCGGTTTCGTTGCTGAAGCTGGATGGGGATTTTTTTGATGGGGTTTTAAAGGAATATACCTGTCGCCGGGAGATTGTTTACGCTGCCCTTCAGGAAATTCCTGGGGTTATCTGCAAAGAACCCCGGGGGGCTTTTTACTTTATGGCCAAGTTGCCAATCAAAGAAGCCAGTCATTTTATCGAGTGGCTGATCACTGATTTTGATTATCAGGGTGAAACAGTGCTGTTATCCCCGGCCAATGATTTTTATTTAACCCCCCAGGACGGTGCTGATGAGGTTCGGATTGCCTATGTGCTTAATGGCGAGGATATGAAAAAGAGTATGGAAGTATTAAAGCATGGTCTGGCTGCGTATGAAAAAGCTTTTCCAGAGCAGTGTAAATAAAAAAACAAGAGGAGAATAAATTGAAAATCAAGTCAGTACAGAAGGGGCAAAATTATCTGGGCTTTCTCTTTATAAAGTCGCAGATGACCAAAACCGCTACCAATGGCAGTCGCTATTTTAATATGGTCTTGAATGATGCCGATTTTGACGAAATCGATGGGAAGAAATGGGACGTAAAACCAGAGGAAGAGGAAATCTTCACCAATGGCAAACTGGTAAAAATAAAGGGGAAGGTTCAGGAATTCAACAACCGGCTACAGCTGATCGTCGAAAAAATGCGATTGGTCGATGAATCAGATGAGGTGAGCATCAATGATTTCATTGAAACCGTACCGGTGGATATTGATGAAATGCTGGGTTATATCAATGATACCATTGATGATTTTACCAATGCTGACATTGCTGCCATCACCAGTAAAATCTTTAGTGATCAAACCGAGATTCTGAGCTATTTTCCAGCCGCCAAAAAGCATCATCATGCCATAAAGGGCGGACTGCTTTATCATATTTATTCGATGCTCCGTATCGGCAAGAGTCTGGCGGGAATTTATCCCTTGATCAACCGGGATCTGCTGTATGCTGGCATCATCCTCCACGATATCGGAAAAATCAATGAGATGGTTTCGGATGAAAACGGATCGGTATCCGATTATACCCCTGAGGGCAAACTGCTGGGGCACATCACCCAGGAAATTGTCGAACTGGAGCTGGTCGGTCAGTCTCTGGGCGCCGATCCGGAGGTTCTGATGATGCTTAAACACATGATTCTTTCCCATCATTACCAGCCGGAATTTGGCAGTCCCAAACGGCCAATGTTTCCGGAAGCAGAACTGCTCCATCACATTGACATGATCGATGCCCGGATGTATACCATGGAACAGGCCTTGAACCGGGTGGAACCGGGAAGCTTCACTGAAGCCAATTGGAGCCTTGACGGAATCAGTCTGTATCGCCGCAGTTTTTTATAGGAGCAGCTTATGAGTCTTGTCTATCAGGAAAAAAAGCGGGTGGCCTGTTACGAATCGGATTCCACCGAGAAAATGCTGCCCACCACTGCCATGAACTATTTTCAGGAAGCCTCCACCAACCAGGGCAATCAGTTGGGTTTGGGTGGGGATTACTTAAAGGAAAACAATCTGGCCTGGTTTCTGGTCAAATATGCGATCCGCTTCTACGATTATCCTCGCTACCAGGATGAGGTGACGGTGACGACCCGGGCGACCGGGATGGAGAAATTCTGTGCCACAAGACGGTTCACCGTCGAGGATGCAAGTGGCGTGGTTAAGGTTACCGCCGATACTCAGTGGTTGCTGATTAACCGGGAGACCGAAAAAATGGAGCGTATTGACGAACATCCGGAGATGGATGCCTATGAGTGTTTTGATAAAGGGGAACCGATCTTCAAGAAGCTTTCAAAAATTAATCAAGTCGATCTCGAAAAGTGTTTCTCGGTACGGTTTCTCGATATTGATTTTAATCAGCATGTCAACCATGTCAAATATCTGGCCTGGGCCATTGAGGTTCTGCCCCTGGAGGTGGTTAAAAGCAAGGTCCTGGCTGAAGCAAAAATGATTTATAAGGCCCAATGCTTTTACGGCGATCAGATCCGGGCGCTCGGTGAGAAATTGGGGGAAAGCCAGTAT
The DNA here is from genome assembly GCF_002237635.1 of Acetobacterium sp. MES1. Classification (NCBI taxonomy): domain Bacteria; kingdom Bacillati; phylum Bacillota; class Clostridia; order Eubacteriales; family Eubacteriaceae; genus Acetobacterium; species Acetobacterium sp. MES1. Next base: position 8,703 of record NZ_MJUY01000061.1, on the reverse strand, counting down.
CGGATTGATATTGTTAATCAGGACGATATCATTTTGTGTCAACTGGAGCTGATGCTTAAGTAAATGAACCGCCTTCATCGGATTTTTTTATGATCTGGTGGCGGTTTTTCTTTTACCCGGAAAGGATAGGAAGATTAAAAGTTGTAAGATTAATGCTATTTACAAAAACAATAATAAAACGCTTTCAAAGATTATAAAATGGTGTATTTGTAAAAAAATTGATATAAAAATGAAAATAAAATTTAATAATAGAGAATAAATACACATATTTAAAGAAAATGATGAGCCAAAAGCATCTAGAGTAAAAAATGATACAAAATTAACAATTAAAACAGGGATTGCAGATGAAATTATAGTAAAATTTTATCATAACTATTGTTTGATTTTTATTATCGAATCGGTTAAACTTATAGTAGTTGTTAAATATTTATCAAAGTATTGGAGGAGAAAAAATGGGATTTAAATCAGACATTGAGATTGCACAAGAAGCTACACCACAGGATATTCGTGAGATAGCAAAGAAATTGGGTTTAACAGAAGACGATCTGGATTTATACGGGAAGTATAAAGCAAAGGTAGACTATAACCTGTTAAAGAAAACAACCGGAAAAAAAGCCCGGTTAATCCTGACCACTGCCATCAATCCAACACCAGCCGGTGAAGGAAAAACGACCACCACAATCGGGGTTGCTGATGGATTATCACGAATTGGAAAAAATACCCTGGTAGCCTTGAGAGAACCATCCTTAGGACCAGTATTTGGTGTCAAAGGTGGAGCCGCAGGTGGCGGATACGCTCAGGTTGTGCCAATGGAAGATATCAACCTTCACTTTACCGGTGACTTCCATGCCATCGGAGCTGCCAACAATTTACTGGCAGCAATGCTGGATAACCACATCAAACAAGGAAACGAACTGAAAATCGACGCCAAGAAAATTACCTGGAGACGATGTATTGATATGAATGACCGTCAACTGCGAAATGTTGTCGATGGTTTAGGCGGATCCGGAGACGGTGTTGTCCGTGAAGATGGATTTGACATCACAGTAGCTTCTGAAGTTATGGCCGCCTTCTGTCTGGCCAGTGATATCTCTGATTTAAAAGCCCGACTGGGACGCATCATCGTTGGTTACAGCGTTGCCGGAGAACCAATCACTGCTGAACAGTTAAAAGCCAACGGTGCCATGGCAGCTCTGTTAAAAGATGCCTTGAAACCAAACCTGGTACAAACCCTGGAAGGCACACCCGCCTTTATCCATGGTGGACCATTCGCCAATATCGCTCACGGCTGTAACTCAGTAATCGCAACCCGTATGGCCATGCATTTTGCTGACTACGTCGTCACCGAAGGTGGATTCGGAGCCGACCTTGGCGCTGAAAAATTCCTCGATATCAAATGTCGGATGGCTGGTTTAAAACCGGATGCCGTAATCATTGTTGCTACCGTACGAGCCCTTAAATACAATGGTGGCGTTGCCAAAGCTGACCTGAACAACGAAAACCTGGACGCTTTAAAAGCCGGTCTGCCAAATCTGTTAAAACATGTTGAAAACATCACCCAGGTCTTTAAACTGCCAGCGGTTGTTGCCATCAACGAATTCCCACTGGATACTGAAGCTGAACTGGCACTGGTTAAAGAAGAATGCCAGAAGCTGGGCGTTAACGTGGCCATTTCCCAGGTATGGGCAAAAGGCGGCGAAGGCGGGGAAGCATTGGCCAAAGAAGTGGTTCGTTTAATTGACGAAAGCGAAGGCACCTTCGAATACTGTTACGAACTGGATATGCCAATCAAAGCAAAAATCGAAGCCATTGCCACCCGTATTTACGGAGCAGACGGCGTAGACTTTACTCCGACCGCAGCCAAAGAAATCGAAAGACTGACATCCCTTGGCTTTGACAAGGTGCCAATCTGTATGGCTAAAACCCAATATTCTTTAACCGATGACCAGACCAAACTGGGTCGTCCAACTGGTTTTAGAATCACAGTACGTCAGGTTAATATCTCAGCCGGAGCTGGCTTTATTGTCGCGCTGACCGGAGAAATCATGAAAATGCCTGGTCTGCCTAAAGTACCAGCAGCCGAAAAAATTGATGTTGATGAAAACGGCGTAATTGCTGGTTTATTCTAGAAATAATCTCTTTCTGTATCGAGAGGGTTCTTAAGAACCCTCTCGATACAGGAATGTAAAAAAATAACAATAAAAATTGAAGTGGAGTTAGTAAATGGAATTTGATGCAGTAGGAACTGACCTTGGTTCTATCTCGGAAAAAAAATGCACAGAATTTGTTGAAGCCCTGTACAGCAAGGCAGCGGTTCCAGGTGGTGGTGGCGCAGCCGCATTAGTCGGTGCTGTCGGAACGGCTCTGGCCGGAATGGTTGGAAACCTTACCACGGGAAAGAAAAAATACGCAGAATTCGAAGACGATATTCAGCGGATTTTAAAAGAAGCGCAAGTGCTTCAGGATCGTCTTTTAGCGATGATTGATGAAGATGCAAAAAACTTTTTACCGCTATCAAAGGCTTATGGTCTTCCCAAAGAAACCGAAGAAGAAAAAGCTTACAAAGAAAAAACCTTAGAAGAATGTACAAAGGTTGCCTGCAGTATTCCGCTTGAAATTGTTGAAGTATGTTACAAGGCAGTTTTATTACAGGAAGAACTGGTAGGAAAAGGTTCAGCGCTGGCAATCAGTGATGTTGCTTGTGGTGTTCAGTGTTTAAGAGCGGCTATGATCAGTGGTTGGGTGAATGTTTTAATTAATATAAAAACAATCAAAGACGCAGATTATGTAGCTGATGTTAATAATCGAGTCAAACCGATGCTGGACAAAGGCGTTGAAATCTGTGATCGTGTTTATGCAGATGTTGAAAAACAACTTTCATAATAATTAATTAAAAATTTTGAACAAAGAGGAGAATTATAATTATGGCAGCAAAATTATTAAGCGGAAAAGAAGTTAGTGAGTCAATGCTGGCTGAAGTACTGAAAGATGCCAACGAACTAAAAGAAAAAGGCATTCAGGTAAAAATGGCAATCATGCGAGTTGGGGAAGATCCAGGTTCTATTTCTTATGAAAAGAGCATCATCACCAGAATGGGAAAATCAAATATTGAAGTTGAATCTGTTCAATTCCCGATTGATGTAACCGAAGCTGATTTCATTGCCAAACTTCAGGCAATCAATGAAGACAAAAACATTCACTCTGTGTTAATCTTCCAGCCGCTTCCAGATCAAATTGATGCTGAAAAAATCAAATATCTGTTAAGCCCTGAAAAAGATCCAGATGCCCTTAATCCAACAAACTTAGGTAAATTGATGATCGCAGACGAAAGAGGATTCTTCCCATGTACAGCTGAAGGTGTTATGGAAATGTTCAAATTCTATAATATCGATGTTAAGGGTAAAGACGTTGTTGTTATTAATAACTCTAACGTGTTGGGAAAACCACTGACAATTATGTTAACAAACGAATTTGCGACTGTTACCATGTGTCACGTTCATACAAAATCGACAGCTTCCTTCACAAAAACTGCTGATATTGTTGTTACTGCTTGTGGTATTTATGGTCTGGTTCGTGCTGATATGTTAAGCGAAGATTGTATTTTAATCGACGTTGCAATGTCTCAGATGAAAGATGAAAACAAAGAATTTGTATTAAACGAAGAAGGCAAGAAAATCCGAGCTGGGGATGCTCATGTTGACTGTCTGGACAAGGTTGCCATGATTACTTCAGCAACACCAGGATGTGGCGGCGGAACAGGCCCAATTACAACAGCTTTACTGGCTAAACACGTTATCAAAGCTTGTAAAATGCAAAGCGGATTACTATAAAATCTGAAAAAACAAAGGAGGTATACAATTGGAGGATTACACGAAGTTTAAACTGAAAAGAAAGGAAGAGCTCGATGCGGTTTTGGCAGACAAGAATGACTTGTTTGTTGTAGCCTGTAACAAATGCTTCAAAGAACTCGCTAGTTTTGATGAACCTGAATGCGGTCTGTTTGAAGAGATTGCCAAAGAACAGGGCAAGAATATCGTTGGCTCGGCACAAATCGATTTTTTGTGCAACGAACCATTAACATCGAAGGCCTTCCAGGATCTTATTCCCCAAGACGCCAAAAATGTATTTGTTATTTCATGTGGTTTGGGTATCCAGACCATGGCAGGATTGCTTGATATTCCGGTTTATGCCGGTAGCGACACTGTAACTGTTGATGGTTACCATGGAATGGCATTAACAACGACCTTATGTGAAGCATGTGGTCAGTGTTATCTGAACATGACCGGTGGGATCTGCCCAGTTGTAGACTGTTCTAAGAGCCTGTTGAACGGCCAATGCGGTGGTGCTAAAAATGGCAAATGTGAAGTTGACAAAGAAATGGACTGCGGATGGCAGCTCATTTATGAACGATTGGAAAAACAGGGACGTTTACAGGAACTGTTGGATAAACCAGTGGAACTTCGGGATTATACCAAAGTTAATCATAAGTTCGTCAGCGAATATGTAAAATCAGTTCGTGAAGAACGATATGAAGGTTACTATGGTGGTATTCACCCAACCGAATTCAAAGAGCTGAGTGAACATATCGGACTGGTAGCATTCCCAGATCCAGTCAATGTGGTGATTCCCATGTCACAGCATGCTGGAGCTCCAGCAGAGCCAATTGTGAAAGTTGGCGATCAGGTAAAAATGGGTCAGAAAATTGCTCAGGCTGCTGGTGTTGTCAGTAGCGCCATTCACGCCAGCGTCAGCGGTACTGTTGTAGCGGTTGAACCGCGACGACATCCCGTGAGTGGACTGGATTCACTGGCGATTGTGATTCAATCAGATGGTAAAAATACTCTGGATGAATCCGTAAAACCAGCTGGTGACATTGACAGTTTATCTGCTGATGAAATTATTGAAATTGTCCGTGAAAAAGGAATTGTCGGTATGGGGGGAGCTGGATTCCCAACTGCCGTTAAACTTAAATCGCCAAAACCAATTGAACTGGTATTACTCAATGCCTGTGAATGCGAACCGATTTTAACTGCCGATCACCGAGTTCTGCTGGAATATGCTGATGAAGTGATTTATGGTTTAAAAGCGATGATGAAAGCTTCTGGCGCTCCAAAAGGTGTGATTGCCATTGAAGACAATAAATTGGATGCCGTTGAATTGATGCAGGCTAAAACTGCTGATATTGAAAATATCGAAATTGTTGTTGCTAAAACCAAATACCCACAAGGGGCTGAAAAAATGCTCATCAAACGGGTTATGGGCAAGCAAGTTCCAAGTGGTGGACTGCCAATGGATGTTGGCGCAATCGTGTGTAATGTCAGTACCGCCAAAGCTGTATCTGATGCAATCCAGTTAGGAATGCCGCTCATTGAACGGGTTGTTACTGTCAGCGGTAACCGCATGAACAAACCAGGTAACTACTTAGTTAAGATTGGTACCTCAGTCAAAGATATCGTCAACCATTGCGGCGATGTTAAAGGTGATGATGTTACTGTTAAAATCGGTGGTCCAATGATGGGCTTCGCCCAGGCGGATCTCAATGTGCCGATGCTGAAATGTTCTAACGGAATTATTGCCGTTGAAACAATTGTTAAAGAAGCAGTTGAGTGTATCAAGTGTGGTCGTTGTATGGATGTCTGTCCAATGGAACTGCGCCCACTGTACTTCACAAAATTCGCTTTAGAAGAAAACTGGGAAGGCATGAAAGCACAAAATACCATGGATTGTATTGAATGTGGATGTTGTGAATATATCTGTTCATCAAAGATTCCAATTGTTGAACGCATTAAAATTGGAAAAACTGCCATAAGGGAGGGTAAATAATATGCTGATTACCCAACTAAAATCACAAGAAGCAATCGAAGCGCTGGCTCAGGGAAAAACGGTAATCATCAACTGTCATGGCTGTAAGGAAGTCTATTTTGCAGAACATGAAGCGGATGCATTTCAAAAAGAACTGTCAGCCAACAAAGAAGTAACTCAGATCATCACCACCGATTACATCTGTAATCCGGATAATCTGAAGCTGCAATTAAAAAAACATACTGATGTCATCAATGCGGCTGATACCATTTTGGTATTCTCCTGTGGTGTTGGGATCCAGACTGTTGCTGCACTATTTGAAGGCAAAAAAGTCTATTCCTGCTGTGATACCTATCCATTGCCAGGATTCCAGGGCGTAACACCACTGAATGTCGATTGCGGACAATGTGGTGAGTGCTACCTCAATGGTACTGGTGGAATCTGTCCAATTACTGCATGCTCAAAGAGTCTGATCAACGGCCAATGTGGCGGTGCCAAAGAAGGTAAGTGTGAAGTTGATAAGAACATGGAATGCGGCTGGGAACGAATTTACAGAAAATTGGAGAAACTGGACAAACTGGATAACATGAAATATGACGCACCCAAAGTGCGCAACTATAACAATCCAAACGCAGAATAACCAATAATTTAAAAAGAGTAGGAGTAATTATAAATGAGAATAACTGAGCTGTTTGAACGTGGCGAGTTTGTATTAACTGCGGAAGTAGGACCTCCAAAAGGGGTTGAACTTGACCATTTAATTAAAGATGCCCATGAATATTTAAAAACCCGGGTTCATGCATTGAACGTAACAGATAACCAATCCTCAGTCATGAGAACTGGTTCACTGGCAACCTGTCGAGTTCTGAAGGATGAAGGGCTATTGCCTATCTTCCAGGTAACTTGTCGAGATCGAAATCGTATTGCCCTGCAGTCTGATATCTTAAGTGCAGCATTACTGGGTATTGAAAATTTACTGCTATTAACTGGAGATTACACAACATTGGGTGATCATCCTCAGGCAAAACCGGTTTTTGATTTAGATTCCGTGTCATTGATTCATGCAGTAAAAAGATTGGAAGAAGGTTTTGATATCGCTGGAAATGCGGTTGATGGGGCTCCTCCAAAATTTGCCAAAGGTGCCGTTGTATCACCATGTAGTGATTCAGTCGATGTTCAGTTGGCAAAAATGGAAGCAAAAGTAAAAGCTGGATGTGAATATTTCCAAACTCAGGGTGTTTATGAGCCAGAAAAATTCATCAAATTTATGGAACAAGCAAAACAATTTGGTGTACCTGTACAATTGGGTCTGATCATTCCTAAAAATGTCGGTATGTGCCGATATATGAATGCTAATGTAGCTGGTGTTCATGTTCCTGATGAAATGATTGCTGAATTACAGGCAGATAAAGAAAAAACCAAAGCTGGTGATACTGGTGTTGAAATCTGTGCCCGTCTGATCAGAGAATGTAAAGACTATGCTCAAGGTGTTCATATCATGTCATTAGGTTGGGAAAATAGAATTCCAGAAATTCTTGACTTAGCTGGTATTGCACCAATCACTCCAGTCGTTTAAGAACAAATTAAAACGGAATACCGGCCATGCCGGAGTTTCTAAAATGCTCCTCTTAAGGTGGGCGGTTTATCTAAGTAAACTGCTCATTTTAAGGAGAACGGTTTATTCAAATAGACTGTTCAACTGATGGAGGAGCTTTTATTTTGGTTGTAGCGGTATCAAAATTTATGATACCGGTAGGTTTACAGGTTGGTGAAAAATTGAAAATAGCAGCAATTGCAATAGCGGCAGCTAAATCTGAAGCTACGAATATGCGTTGCGACGTGTACGTAAACAAAAAGCATGTTAATTGATTGTCATGTTCATGTTGGGCTCGGTCAATTAAAAGGTTTGAAAAAATCTGATGTAGCTGATGAAGTCTCAGTTGAGGCGATAAAAGGACTAATTAAAAGCTATCAGAATAAAGGGGTACAGGCAATCCGTGATGGCGGGGATGGTTCGGGAATTGGAATAATTTTCAGAGATATTTCAAAAGATTCCGGTCTTATTTTTAAGACCCCCATCCATGCATTGTATAAAAAGGGCCATTATGGTGACTTTTTAGGCGACTCCGTGGATAATGTAAAAGATGGTATCAAAAAGATGAATCGTCTCATCAAAAAGAAACCAGATTTTATTAAAATTATTTTAACCGGCATCATGAGTTTTACCGATCTTGGTGCCTCAGGTCCGGTGGGGTTTTCTAAAAGTGAATGTTCGGAAATGATTGATCATGCCCATCAACAGGGTTTATCGGTCATGGTTCACGCCAACACCCCAGAGGGTATTATGATCGCTTTGACATCGGGGGCGGATACCATTGAGCACGGCTATGGAATTAATGATGACTGCCTTCATGCCATGCGTGAAAGTGGTACAATCTGGGTGCCGACTTTGGCACCTTTTGCCAATATCGCCAGATGCAACGAAAGTAGCCCGATGAAAAAATATCAAAAAGTATCGGAAGCATATTTTAGACAACATCAGTTGATGGTAAGAAAAGCGGATGCAATGGGTGTGAACATTGCATTAGGTAGTGACTCAGGAGCGACGTTAGTTCCCCTGGGACAAGGCACGTTAGATGAGCTTGCTTACTTAATTGACTGTGGATTGACCAAAGAAAAACTGGAAAACATTGGAAAATGGGTTATTGACCTCTAATTGTGAATGAGCTTAAGAGAATTCCTGAAAATTTTATTTACAGGGATTCTTTTTTTTTTTTTAGACTTTAGTCTGTTGAGCACGCAAAACGTGCGAAATAATAAACCACCTGCTATGCGGGTGGTGGGCAAAAGGGTTATACCCAAAAATCACCTTTCCATGTAAGATAGAGATGTTCAGGCTCT
>NZ_MJUY01000060.1:0-132267 GCF_002237635.1 Acetobacterium sp. MES1 | reverse complement strand
ATCATACCCACGCGTTACTCACCCGTTCGCCACTTTCTAAGATTTCATTCCCCCGAAGGGTCATTCCATCCCGTCTCGTTCGACTTGCATGTGTTAAGCATACCGCCAGCGTTCGTCCTGAGCCAGGATCAAACTCTCAATAAAAAGTTTGTATTTAAAGCCGTTAAGCTTTTAAATGCTGTCTCATTTTGAATAAAGCGTATTTTATACTCTACCGAGTTAATGTTTTATAGAGTTCATCTCTCTGTTTCTATTTAGCCGCATTCATCCTCGCGGATGTTTTGGCTGTTTTACAGGTTTTATGGTACTATTCTCTTTTCTATGACCGTTGCCACTCCGTCGTTTTTTCAGTGTTTCCGACCGAAGAAGCTTTTCTATTATATCGTCGTTTCTTGTGATTGTCAAGCTGTTTTTTGAAATTCTTTTAAGTTCATTTCAATGTTTCAGCTGTGTCCGCTGTCTCACTCGAGACAACTTCATTAGTATACGCTCTTTTCACCATCCTGTCAACTGGTTTTTGAAAGTTTTTTCTTTTCTTTTTGTTACCTCTATATCCGGTCCATTATTCTTCACGCTTTTAATCCGTAAATTCGTTTTTTAAAAAAAAGAACCTGAAATCAATTGATTCCAGGTTCTCTATCCTCATGACACTTAAACTATTTGCTTTCTGCAACCTTTGGTTCTTGCAGTTCCAATCCTAAAACCTTGCTGACGGATTTGTAAACAACAAAGGTAATGACTGAATTGATTCCAGCTTTGATCAGATTAAAGGGAATAATGACTGGGATAATCATTGGTAAAACTGCCTCCACCGGAATTCCCAAAAATATCGGTGTGATGGCAATGTTCCATAACGCCATGGTTATTGTCATCGTGACCGTACCCAATGCCAAACCGATGATTGCACCTTTTCTGGTTCTGTTTCTTTTGTAAATATTTCCGGCTACCAATACAAAGGATCCAGTTGCGAAAAAATGCATCAGAATTCCAATAATCCCGCTAGCCGAACTAACGGTCACTCCCTGCAAAACACAAACAACAGCAGTTAGAATTAGACCACCTAAAGGGCCAAACATAAATGCACCGATAAAAATAGGAATATCGGCTGGATCGTACTCCAGAAATGGTGCCGCCGGAAAAATCGGAAAATGAATCAGGTAAACCAATAGTATGGACATTGCCGCCAATACTGCCATCTGGGTCAATTGTTTTGTCTTGATTTTCATAAAAATCCTCCTTCAATTGTCTGTCCAGTCAACTTAAAAAGCCCTTGAAAATTTCTTTTCAAGGGCTTTGCGCGTAAAATTGTACGCCATTTCTTTCATCCGGACTATACCGTCGGTTCTGGATTCTAACCAGATCGGCCTTTCGGCTCGTGGACTTATCGCTTTTACGCATCACCACCGGTGAGGACTTACACCTCGCCCTGAAACAGACTATTTATTTATTTAATTATATACCCGCTTGAATTTCTTTGTCAATGATAATTTTTAGCCCGCACTAACTAAACATCTTTTTCTTGAATAGCACAAAGGCGGCTACTCCGGTACAGGCAATCGAAATCAATACCACACTCCAGAAGTTGGGAATTGGCAACCCTTCAACGTTCATTCCGAAAAAACTGGCAATCATCGTTGGTATCGCCATTAAGATTGTTAATGAGGTTAATATCTTCATCACAATATTTAAATTGTTTGAAATAATCGATGCAAAGGCGTCCATGGTTCCGCTGAGAATGTTGGCATAAATATTGGACATCTCAATAGCCTGCTGGACTTCAATCAGCACGTCTTCTAACAGTTCTTTATCTTCTTCGTAAAGCTTAATAATCCGACCCCGTTCCAGTTTTTCCAAAACCCCCTGGTTGGCTTTCAGGGATGTCGAGAAAAACACCAGACTCTTTTCTAGATCAAGAAGTTGAATCAGTTCTTTGTTTTTCATGGATATGTGCAATTGCCGCTCAATATCGGTACTCATCCGATTAATGTGGCGCAGGTAAATCAAAAACCGACTGGCCACTCGGTAGAGGATTTGGAAGATAAAACGGGTTTTCAAATTAGTGTGGACATTTTTTACTCGGCCTTTGGTAAAATCATCAATAAGGGTGTTTCCTCTTAAGCAGACCGTAATAATATTATCAGCGGTTTGAATGATCCCAACTGGGATGGTGGTGTAAAGCACCATCTTGGTATCTTTTTCAATGACCGGAACATCAATGGTAATAAGTGCCTGGTTATTGTCTTCCAGTTCCACCCGGGAAATTTCTTCTTCATCCAGGGCGGCTCGCAAAAAATCGGGTTCCACCGCTAATTCTCTGGTTATAAACTGCAATTCTTCTTCAGTAGGATTAACCATGTTAATCCAACTGTTCTTTTCGATGGTCTCGATTTCTTGAATCTTACCATCGATCGTTTTGTAGATTTTGATCATTGCTTTCCTCCTTTATTAAGAGCAGCCCATGATCACTAAGATATTCTGGGCGCTCAGTTTTTGTTCATTCTGTTTTATACGCTTCTCTCCAGGGTCTGCGTCCATCCTATCTCACTCCTTTTTTCGAATTTGCACCAAAGTAAACCATTTGAAGTTTTGCTTCCGGTTCTTTTGATTTAACAAAATAAAAAACTCCTCTTTGACGGAGGAGATTTTCGCACAGCAAAAATAATGATTCCTCCATTCGTTGAGTTTTGGCACTATACAGCATAGGGCATCGCCCAACTGCATTAAGTAAAACCTTAATTCGATAGTACCTGTTGACCCATTGGCATCTTTCGATGTTTCCGGGCAGCAGCCATATCTGTATAGGAGCCTCACCTAACAAAAGAAACATTTTATTTATTATTATTCCAAATTAACTATATCTTTTTATCTCCCCGTTGTCAATGATTTTTAAGATAAGCCGCTATAAATTAACCCTTTGACCATGTTGCCAATTATTGCTGACTCTGCAAAAAAAGAATCTGTATTAAACAGATCCTTTTATCCGATCATTCTATCTAATTAATTAAGAAGCACTATGCTTTTTTCGATAAACGACCACACCAATAATCACCAAAACAACCACAATGGCCCCAATTATTCCGGCAACCCCAGCGATTACCCAGGGATTGGGAGAATCCGGTTGAACAATATTTACCCGAACGGTGGCCACTGCACTTTTGAAATAATTATTGCCTTTGTATTTGACAACCACTTCCTGCTCACCAACTTCTCTGGTATAATCAAGCTCGATATCATCCCGATTGAACTCAATTTTATTATTGTTATCATCCACTACTGCAACGCACAGATCCTGATATACCGCATCATCGAGATTTTTGGTATTATCATCGTATTCTACACTGGGCGGATTTTGGGAAACAATCAGCGAACTGTCATCTTTACTGGTGATGGTTACTGTTTGAGTAGCCGTACTGCTGTTAAACTGATCCGTCCCCTTATATTTTACCGTCACCGGCTGCTCACCGGGCACCCGGTTATAGCTCAGTTCGATGTCGGTGGTTGTAAAATTAATTGCCTTACCTTTGCTGTCAACGACCTGAATGGTCAATGCTTGATAAACAGCAGCATCCAATTTTCCTGAATCAGTGGTATAGGCCGCTTCAATCGGCGGTTTGGCCAAATTAATAGAGGTGTTTTCTTTAGTTGGTGCTGGTGGATCCACCTTCCCGGTAATTTCAACATTTCCGGTGGCAGTGCTTGGCGAAAACTGATCGTTGCCCTTATATTTTACGGTTACATCCTGTTTTCCCGGAGCCCGGTTGTAGCTCAAATCAATGTCAGCTGCCGTAAAACTGATTTTGTTGTTCCCCGCATCAACAACCACGATACTCAAGGCCTGATAGACAGCTAAATCCAGTTTTGCCGAATCGCTGGTATAAGCGACCGCTGGGGGCTTCGCAGCAACGGATACCTTACTATCCTGTTTTCCGGTGATCTGAACTGTGGCATTAACCTGGCTCGGATTGTATTGTGAGTTTCCTTTATAGGCAACGACTACATTCTGGGTTCCCACCGCATGATTGTAGGTCAGGGTAATATCACTGGGGGAGAAGTTTACCTTATTGGAATCCCCATCTACCACTTGGATAACCAGATCATCATATACTGCCTTATCCAAGGTTGCCGTATCTGCGGAATATCCCACTGCTGGTGGATTAGCTTTGAGCACTAGCCGGGTATCTTTTTTGGGCACATCATTGATAACAATCGTCCCCGTTGCATTGCTGGTTTCGTACTGATCATTCCCCTTATAGGTAACCGTTATTTTTTGTGTTCCAACCTGTCGATTGTAATCAAGACTAATATCATCGGCAGTAAAAGCGATTTTATTCGAATCACCATCGACAACCACGATGTTCATCGCTTTGTATACCGCCTTATCCAGCTCATCAGCATTCGTGTTAAACGTCACCGAGGAGGGCGAACTGGCTATCGATACGGTCGTCGCCATTTTTCCATCAACCTCCGCCCAAATGCCCATGGGCAGCAAGAGCAGAACCAATACTGCCATCAATCCGGTTCGCCAAAACCGTCTGCCTGATTTTTCATTATTCATTTTCGTTTCCTTTCCAACTGATTAAAATTCGTTTCGTTTATTGTTTTATTACCATTTATTTTATCACATAATTGCTGTAAACGTTTCTTTTTTCTGTCTGATTCACTTTCTTTTCTGGCTTTATTCAATTCATGACACAAAAAAAGATCTGCCCTCTCCAACAGATCTCTTTCTTTACATTCTATTTTACACTAATCCATTTTTGTCAGCCGATTCTTGCCAAAGAAAATAGCTCCAGCAATCAGTAAAAGCAACAGTAGCGCAATACCCATATAAGGTACTGGCGATTCTTCTTCTTTTTCTACCGCACTATTCCCTCCATTGCTATAATCATTGCCCCCATAGACAGCAACCACATCTTCTTTCTTAAAAATTTCAAATTTATCAGCATTATCGGCCAAGCGAATGCGATAGTTCGCATTATTCAAGCTACCCAGCAAAACATCGTAGGTGCCAACCGCTTCTCCGGCTTCCCGTTCTAATGCGCCATACATCACATCATTCCCATATAAACCTTTAACAAAACCATCACCTGAATCATCCTGCCAAACCGTATACGTTAGTGCCGGATCTGCTTCGCCCTGAATTTTTGAAACATAATTTGGAATCACTGTTACTGAGGCTGGGGTAATAGCATATTTACTCTTGGAAATAATCGTTTGACTATAAATTGTATAGTTGTCGGAATTCGTTCCGTTTATTCCTGATAAGTAAAATCCTCCGGTTGCCCAGACATAATAATTGCCCACGTCTTTTTGCTGAGTATTCACGTCCCCGTAATAGGGATAAAAATTTTCAGCTCCAAAGGCGCCCAAATCCTCCCCCCGGATCAGATCCGTTTTGTTGACAGTCAGTTTATAATCATGAAGGTTTGGCGTCCCATCATAAACCTTATCCTGACCGACAAGGAAAACCTCCACCAGTTTTGGTAAAATACCTGCTACCAAAGATATATCAATGCTTGATAGTGGCTTTGTTCCCTGATTTTCATCAACAATAATATAATTTTTGGCCTTGTTGCCAGCGATTGTGATTTCTTTTAAAATAACCAGATTGGCAGTCGCCGGTTTAACATCTTTAAATAAAAAATTGGCAGTTCGATAATTAAATGCCACCTTATTTTTATCTGCATCAACAACGCCACTATTCCCTAAACCCTTCAGCGCAACTTCGGGCACACTGGTATTGCCGTCATAAATCTTGGTAATCGGCTTTTCGGTGAAGAATTGTGACGTTTTAAGCTCAATGGGCTTTATTTTAATTTCTTTTTGATTATCAATTTTTTGATAGTTTTCATCGCCCCGATATGCCGCAAACACCATATAGGTACCTGACTCTGACGGTGGAATCGTTGATAATGGATATGCTTCGCCATTTGACAAAATCCCTTTGTAAGTGATCTCGATTCGTTCAAAATCAAGCTCAGGCCCATCGGGTGCGGGATTAACAGCTGCCAAAACCTGGGGATTTCCAGTATAAACAACATCGGTAGAGAAGACAATCACTGGCGTTAATGGGCCTTGCTCAGTTTGGTCTTCCGCCAGAATGCCGATTGGAAAGCACGCACCATTCAAAATGATCGTCAAGACCAGGCATATAAACAGCCTGATTCTTTTGGTCTTTTTCATTGGATACTTCCTTGTATTATAAATTATCTCAATATCTTAGATACTCATTTCCAATTATACCGATTTGCAGCACTGTTCACAACGAAACCCGATCATTGTTCGTTTAGAATTTACTTTGTTGTTATTTGTTTACAATCATTACATAAAAAGAACAAATTAAAACCCACCTTTACGGCAGGTTTTAATTTGGGTTGTCTATGCAATTTCCAGTTCATCACTGTCGCTGGTTTTCGGTTTTTTTAAGATCCTGAGCATCAGCATACAGGCTACCGATCCGGCCACCAGGGCAATGACGTAACCAAACGGGTTTCCCACCAGCGGAAAGACAAAGATTCCGCCGTGAGGGGCCATTAGCGTACAGCCAAAGAACATTGATAATCCTCCGGCCAGAGCCGAACCGACAATACAGGAAGGAATCACCCGGAGGGGATCTTCTGAGGCAAAAGGTATCGCACCCTCGGTGATAAAGGATAGACCCATGACATAGTTTGCCAGGCCCGCTTCCCGCTCTTTTTTAGTGAAACGATTTTTAAAAATGGTGGTAGCCAGGGCAATCCCCAGTGGCGGAACCATACCACCTACCATCACCGCTGCCATAATATCAAACTGACCAGTAGCCAACGATGCCAAACCAAAGGTATAAGCCGCTTTGTTAACCGGCCCCCCCATATCAACGGCCATCATCCCCCCAAGGACAATACCCAAGATAACTTTGCTGGATGTACCCATGCTGTTTAACCCCGCACTGAGCGCCGCATTCAGGGCCGCCACTGGTGGGTTGATGATAAAGACCATCAAGGCGCCAATCAGTAGAATACCAAAGAAGGGATAAATCAATATCGGCTTAATCCCTTCGAGGCTGGCTGGCAGTTTAGCGAACACTTTTTTGAGTCCCAATACCAGATAGCCAGCGGCAAAACCCGCCAATAAGGCCCCCAGAAAACCGGCACCGCCAGTGTTCGCCAACATTCCCCCGACAAAACCAACAGCCAGAGCCGGTCGATCACCGATACTCATGGCGATGTAACCCGCTAAAACCGGCAACATGAAAGCAAAAGCCGTCCCTCCCACCTGCATCAGGAAGGCGGCAAATGGGGTATTGCTTCCGAATTTTGACGGATCAATGCTGTAGTCATCGAACAAAAAGGCCAATGCAATTAGAATCCCGCCACCGATAACAAAGGGCAGCATATGGGAAACGCCATTCATCAAATCTTTGTAAATTTTCCGGCCGACACTTTCTTTTTCGCCACTCCCACCAGTATCTTCAACACTCTGGACACCACCTGAATAGACTGGCACCTTTCCTGCCAGAGCTTCTTCAATAAGCTCCTGGGGTTTATGGATTCCCCGGGCAACATTGGTTTGAATCAATGGTTTGCCATTGAAACGGCCCATTTCGACATTTGTATCGGCTGCAATAATGATGCAATCGGCCGCTTTGATTTCCTCGGCGGTCAGCTGATTTTTGACGCCACCGGAACCGTTGGTTTCCACCTTAATGGTAACCCCCATCTGTTTGGCCTTATTTTCCAGGCTTTCTGCTGCCATATAGGTGTGGGCGATTCCCGTGGGACAAGCGGTAACTGCCAGGAGCTGATAGTTTTTGGTCATTTCCGGGGTTTTGGCCGCTGCTGGCGCACCATACTTTTCCTGTTCCTTTTCATCGATGAGTTTTAAAAATGTTTTCACATCCGCTGATGCAATCAGCTTCGTTCGGAATTCTTCATCCATCAAAATGGTGGATAGCCGACTGAGGACTTCCAGATGCAGGGTGTTTGCCGCCTCCGGAGCCGCAATCATGAAGAAGAGATAGGCTGGTTCACCATCTAATGCCTCAAAATCAGTTCCATCCCGAACAACCATGGCGGACAAACCGGCATCCTTCACCACCGGCGATTTACCATGAGGAATTGCAACTCCTTCCCCAATACCGGTAGATCCTTCTGTCTCCCGGGCCATTACCGCTTTTCTAAAGACCTCTGGATCGACAATATTTCCGGTATTTGCCATTAGTTGCACTAACTTTTGGATGGTTTCTTCCTTGCTGGCTGGTTTTCCGGCCAGATCAATACCCTTTTCTTTTAATAAATCAATAATCCGCATTTTTTCTTCCCCCTTCGTTTTTATGTGATAATTCATCCAACAACTTCATGACTTCTGCTTTGGTCGCCAAGGTTTCTGAAAATGCCGATGCACTTCCGGTTACCACGCCCATCCGGAAGGCGTCCTGCAGATCCTGACTTTTAAGATAACCGGCAATAAACCCAGCCACCATCGAATCGCCTGCACCAACGGAGTTTTTGACAATCCCTTTGGGCGGCTTCATTTCATGAACCTTGCCGCTTTCATCCACAAGAATGGCACCTTCTCCAGCCATCGATACCAACACATTTTGTGCACCCATTTGCTGCAATCGTTTAGCGTAAAGAATAATATCTTCTCGTTTGTTCAAAACAACCCCAAACATTTCCCCCAACTCGTGGTTGTTCGGTTTAATCAAAAATGGCTGGTATTTAACCACCCGAAGTAGCAGTTCACCGGTAGCATCCACGACGATTTTGACCCCACGGTTTTCTAATAATTTCATGATGCTTTCGTAGGTATCTTCAGGCAAAGCGGCGGGAATACTGCCTGCCAAAACCAGAATATCACCTTTTTCAATGGATTCCAGCTTTTTAAACAGCTCCCCAAGTTCTTTCTTACTGATGTCGGGTCCCTGCCCGTTGATTTCACTTTCCTGGTCGGCTTTTATTTTCACGTTGATTCTGGATATACCTGATTTTATTTTCACAAAATCGGTATAGCATCCAAAATCTTTGATCCGCCGTTGAATTTCTTTGCCGGTAAAACCGCCAATAAAACCCAAGGCGATATTTCTGATCTCCAGGTTTTTTAAAACCATCGACACGTTGATCCCTTTTCCGCCCGGATAGAGTTGCTCCCATTCACTGCGGTTGACCTCCCCTTCCCGAAAGGCGTCCAACCCCACAATGTAATCCAGAGACGGGTTAAAGGTTACCGTAAAAATCATCTGCCATCCACCTCCCAAACCTTTGTGTATTTTTTATAGCTCTCACTCCCCAGCCTGGTTGTGATAATTTCGGCTTGTTCCAGTTTACCAAAACTCACTGGCGCAATCAGATTAAATTTCGACGGATCTGCCAGTACATAGGCTGTCTTACAGCGGCTGAAAGCTTCCCTTTTAACCTGGGCCTCGGTCGGGTCTGGGGTGCTGTAACCAGCTTTCCGATCAATCCCATTGGTGCCAAAAAAACCTTTTGAAAAATTATATTTGCCCAGACAATGAAGGGCCTCACTTCCCACCACGGCATCAGTGATGGGTTTTATTTCACCACCGACGATAATTGTCCGACACCCCTTTTTAACAAGTTTTGCCGCAATAACCATCCCATTTGTGACATATACAGCGCCGCTTTCATTGATAAAATCAACCATGGCTTCCGTTGATGTTCCGGCATCGATATAAACAAAATCATTTTTTTCAATCAGTCCCGCACTGAATTTGCCAATTGCTTGTTTTTCATCGCGATGATGGTCTTCCCGGAGTTGAAGGTCAAAATCAGCGGCTGCAAAACTGCCGTTTATCACCGCCGCCCCGCCATGAACCTTTCGTAGCTTTTTCTTGTTGTCAAGGGTGGTCAGATCCCGGCGGATTGTTGATTCCGAAATCTTTAGGGTCTCCGACAATTCTAAAACTGTAACCACGCCTTTTTCTTCAACCATTTGCAGGATTTTTGCCAGTCGTTCTTCAATAATCATCCTTAATCACCTCTTTTTCTGAAGCTTATCACCATTTTCAGCCATTGTCAATCATAATAAATCATTTTTAGTCAAAATAAATCATATTTGTGCATGATATCCATTTTTTGTCATCTATTTTGCTTTTGTTTATTACTTACCCATTTTTTCTCAATACTAAAAAAAGATAGCATCAGATTCTGATACTATCTTTGTGAACTTTTTATCGTCGGACCTATTCTGCCATTGGTAAGATGATGGCGGCTTTAAATAGGTCACCATCGATTTCCAGTCTCAGCTCACCCTGCTGGATCGTCATCAGGTCTTTGGCAATGGCAAGTCCCAAACCGCTGCCTTCACTGTTTCTGGTTTCATCACCCCGTTTAAATCGTTCCATCAGTTCCTCGGGAGAGATATTGAGCGGTTGTGCCGAGACATTTTTAAAGACCACTATTCCAGTTTTGTCGGCAGCACATTTTGAAAATTCAATATACACCCGGGATTCTTTTTGAGCATATTTTAGGATATTAAAAAGCAAGTTTTCAATCACCCGCCAGAGCAGGCGGCCATCTGCCGTTACCACAAAAAGATCCTTAGGATATTGGGTAATAAACTCCAGTTGGGAATTGCCAAGTTCTTCTTCCATTTCACCCAAACCCTGGGTCATCAGCATTTCCAGATCAACCGCCTGGAACTCCACTTCAATGTTACCCGATGACGCTTTAGCAGCTTCAAACAAATCATCTGTCAGCACCTTGAGTCGGTGCGCCTTGTTTTCCAGAATCTCCAAGTACTTCTGCTTTGCCTCTGGATCGAGGTTTCCATTTTTTAACAAATCGATGGAGGTAATAATCGAGGTCAGTGGGGTCCGGATATCGTGGGACACATTGGTCAGCAGCTCGGTTTTTAACCGCTGGCTTTTTACTTCTTCAGACACTGCCAATGAAATGCCATCGCCAATGGCATTAATCCCATCCGCCAGTTCACCTAAAGCACCATCATAGCCAATCAGTTTATAGTCAACCTCACCATTTTTTATGCGTTCCAACCCTTCCAGAATCCCATCATATTTTTTTGCTTTTATTCCACCCAAATAAAGCAGATATATAATGCAAATAAAGGAGCAGACACCAAGAATCGGCACCTGAACCGACAGTGCCAGAATCACCAGCAGAATTGCCCAGAACATCAACCGTTTAACTGTCGGCGAGCCTTTCATGACATCATTGTAATAGCCAGCCAGTTTCTTGAACTGGTTTTTAATAAATCCCCATCCCTTTTTGATCAGTTTCAAAAATAACAATCGCTCCCCAAAACGGCGATCTTTTAAAATTCGCACCAATGACAGTAGAAAGTTTAACCCCAACGCTGCCCCGACAGCAAAGAGCATCAGCATAACCACCCGCGGAAAATTCTGATCATAGAAAAAGACAATTGCGGCAACGACCAGGGTTTCCACCACCAGCAATAATAAAAAGTGGGCGTCAATCCAGAACGCATCAATCGGCAATAGCTGGACTCCCTCGTTGTCTTTTTTGCGGCCGGCCGAAATACAGGAAAGCAGCATACCGATCGCCGCAAGAATTAGCGACACGACAAAGATACTCATTAGCCACAGAAATTCTTGACGTTCAGCCTGATACAATACTTCCCGCTCCGCAATATAGGCATCATCAAATCCAATGATGACCTGAAAATCCGGTTCAACAGCGTAGTCTAATGGTTCGAATTGATCCATCTTAGGCAGTGTCGAGGAAATCGCCCCCTTGTTATAGGTGAAATTCACCCGTCGTTTAAGCAAATCATCCGGATTAGCGTCTTTAGGCTGACTGTTTGTGACCCCTTTGCTGTTAATAACGTAGGATAACCCCTGGGTTTGCTCCAATTCTTTTTTTAGTCGTTCATACTGAAACAGCCCCTCGTTAATCAGTTGTTTTTTTTGGGCCTCGAGCTCATCGGCGTAAGGTTCCCAGAAATCAGGACCAGTGAGCATCTCCGATTCGGTTGAGACACCCATTTCGTCCGGATCATTAAGATCCAACTCCGCTAAGATATCCCATTTATAGGCTTCCATCGCTGCAGGATCAATGGCATTTCCAGCCCGGATATTTTCTTCGCTCTGATAGAAATTATAAACCTGATCGATATGATCGTAGGCGGTCAGAACTTTATTTTGCAGTTCTGCACTCTCCAAATAATTATTGGTATTGGCCAGATAATCCCAATTAAACCAGTAGGCTTCAAATAGTGCACCAAAACTGATGGTGACCAATACGACCGTCAAAAATGAACAGGTGATTTTAAATTTCTGATCAGTCCAGATAGTTTTCAATTTTGTAGCCAATGCCCCACACCACCTTTAGATATTTTGGTTCTTTGGGATTTATCTCGATTTTTTCCCGAATCCGCCGAATATGCACCGCCACCGTATTGTCCGAATTGTAAGCGGGTTCTTCCCAGGCATTCTCGTAGATCTGATCAATCGAAAAGACCTTGCCTTTTTCCGACATCAAAAAATGCATGATCTTGTATTCTACCGGCGTTAGTTTCACCTCTTCACCATCCACTGTCAGTCGTTTATAGTCATCCTCCAGCACCAGGCCGCCGGTACGGTAGGTTCCCACTTTTTCGGGGCAACCACCGAGGGTGTTGTAGCGCCGTAATTGCGACTTGACCCGGGCGATGACCTCCATGGGGTTAAAGGGTTTGGTTATGTAATCATCACCACCCATGGTCAAACCCATGATCTTGTCATTATCTTCAGTTTTAGCCGATAAAAAGATAATTGGGATATTTTTGGTTTCTCTTATTTTCATCGTTGCCCGTAGCCCATCCATCTCCGGCATCATCACATCCATAATAATTAACTCAATATCTTCTTTTTCCACCAGTGCGATGGCTTCTCTTCCCGTATAGGCTTTTAAAATCGCATAGCCTTCGTTTTTTAAATAGAGCTCCAGGGCTTCAACGATTTCTTTTTCATCGTCGCAGATTAAAATACTCATTTGCAAGCTTCCGCCTTTCTGTTTCATCTTGGTCTAACTTTAACACAAACTTCTGTCAAAAAAACGCTGAATTTCCTTAACAAATTCTTACGATCAAACCCGACTCAACGTTTCCCCAATCAAACCGCAAAAAGGGCAGCATTCCAATGGATTGCTGCCCTTAAAAATGTTTTAGATTAAAAATTTAATGCCTTCTGGTTTGTTCTTGTTGGAAAACTCAAAGCCCTGCTGAATGGTATTTTCAATCATTTCACCATCTAAATTCATCAGTCGGAACAAATTCCGGATAAAAAAGTAAATCATCGCTCGGCTGGTAAATTTGATGTTCTTTTCATAAAAATCAATAAACAATTCTTTGCGGGCCCCATATTCGGAACGGGCGATAACTTCCAGATCGGCCTCGATATAATTCTTATTGAGAAAATCCAGACAGGAGCGATTGAGAGTGTTGGTAATGTTGGTTCGTCCATGAGGATTGACATTTTTTACCAGTACTTCATAATACAACGTTTTGTTATGCTCATCATTTAATATCGCTTCATAATACAGCACCAGGGCATAACAATACTTGGTATAAAGGTTGAGATTCTCCGAAACCGATGAAACATAATCATACAGTGCTAAAAAGAAGACATTGTAGATATCGGTGATCATATCATCTTTCTTTTTATAATAATAGGTAATGGTTCCCAGCTTGACATCGGCGCGATCGGCGATGTCCTGAATACCGGTTTTGTTATAACCATTCTCATAAAATAAAATCTTTGCGGTTGTAATAATATTACTCTTTGTTTGGGTTCCTTTTCTTGACGTTGCCATGGTTTGCCTTTCCTGTATCAATCATTTTCTTAGTTACATTTAATTCATACCTTTGATCTTACGAAAAGTTTTGCGGAATGTCAATAGGAAATTTATAAATATTTCTAATTTACCCTCACCCGTTAAATTATTTCAGCAACAGCGTTTCCCGATCCAACAGATTTACCTCGGCAACCTTTTCCAGAGTTTCGATGGCCTTTTGCTGCACATCATCATCCACCCGGATGATGATTATGGCATTGTCGGTTTTTTTCGGCAGAAACGAATAGGCGTAAACAATATTTATTTTTGCTTCAGTCAGGGCATTCACCAGGGTGCTTAATCCGCCGGGATCATCAGAAATCTCCGCCGCCAGAACCGGGGTCACCGTGCTAATGATATCATTTTTCTTAAGCACCTCAATCCCTTTTTCGGTTTCCTGTAAAATCAGTCGGACGATCCCAAAATCGGTGGCATCGGCAATATTCAGAGACCGGATATTGATCTTATTTTCGGCCAGAATTTTCAATATATGATTCAGTCGGCCTTCATGGTTTTCGATGAAAATAGAAACTTGTCGTATCATTTTTTCTCCTCCTAAATTTTTCTAAGATCCACAACCCGTTGGCTTTTCCCTTCGCTACGGGGCAGGCTTTTCGGTTCGACCAAAGCCACCTTGGTACTCACGCCAATGGTCGATTGAATCCGATCCCGGATCCGTTTTTCCAGGTTCTCCAGATTACTGATCCGATCCGAAAACAGCGCTTCACTGAGTTCAACCTTAACTTCCAGGGTGTCCAGAGAACCATCCCGACGCACCACCAATTGATAATGGGGTTCGACTTCCCCAATTTCCAGCAAGACACTTTCAATCTGAGTTGGGAAAACATTCACCCCACGGATAATCAACATGTCATCGCTGCGCCCCTGGAGGCGGTTGATCCGCAGATGAGTTCGGCCACAACTGCAGGGTTCGGCAATAATCCGGGTAATATCCCGGGTACGATACCTAAGAATCGGAATCCCTTCTTTGGTAATAGTGGTGATCACCAATTCCCCCTGTTCGCCATAGGGCAGTACTTCCAAGGTATTGGGATCAATGATTTCCGGAATAAAGTGATCTTCCCAGACGTGCAGCCCTTCCTGACATTCGCATTCGATGGCCACTCCCGGTCCCATGATTTCCGATAAACCATAAATGTCATAGGCTTTGATTTTGAGTTTTTTCTCAATATCTTTGCGGATGTTTTCTGACCAGGGTTCGGCACCAAAAATACCGGCTTTGATTTTTAAAGTTTCCGGATCAATCCCCGACTCCGCCAGCACCTCTGATAAATAAATAGCATAGGACGGGGTACATGTCAAGACGGTGGAACCAAAATCCTGCATAATCATAATTTGCTTGGCGGTGTTCCCACCGGAGATCGGAATAATTGAGGCACCCAGTCGTTCGGCCCCATAATGAACACCCAAACCACCGGTAAACAGCCCATAGCCATAGGCATTCTGGATCACCGAGTGCGGACCAGCTCCAGCTGCCACCAGACAGCGAGCCATCAACTCCGACCACATCGCGATGTCATTCCGGGTATAACCAACCACCGTCGGTTTACCGGTGGTGCCGGATGATGCATGGATTCGGACGATCTGTTCCAGAGGGACGGTGAAAAGCCCATACGGGTAATTATCCCGCAAATCAACCTTGGTTGTAAAAGGCAGCTTTTTAAGATCATCCAGGGAGCTGACATCCTCTGGCATCAGACCTTTTTCCTGAAATTTATTGCGATAAAACGGGACATCGTGATAAATCCGATTGACCATTCGCTTTAATCGTTCCAACTGCAGCTCCTGCAGTTTTTCTCTTGGCATGCATTCGTAGCTCTTATTCCAATACATTTTTTCCTCCAAAATTCTCTTTAATTTAAAATCGGATCGCTTGTGGTTATGGGTGTGAAATTCAAGATGCACGTGCTGTGGCATCTTTATGATTAGGGAGTGCCTTACTGTTTACCTGTAAACAAAGTCATCATTCCAGCCTTTGTAAAATAAAAAGACCCATCCTTATTGAAAAGGACGAGTCTGACTCGCGGTACCACCTAATTTGATTATTAACTAATCCACCTTTTTAAAACACGACCAACATTAGCCCCGTTCTTCCTATTTTAACGATGAGGGACACCGGATTCGCCTAATGGTGATACGAATAAATTACTTCACTCATGAATGTTCAGCCAATCAACTCCTGAGGGAACTTCATCAACATCATTGCCATTGGTTTCCAGCGCTACCAACTCTCTGAAGACTCTAATGAAAATTACTTTCCTCAATCACAGTTTTTAATTATTTCAATTATTATATTACTAACCTTAAAATAATGTCAAGAATTTTTTAGATCCGTCTGTTCAGGCAATATTTCCAGTCTATTTAATGATCCTGAAACTTATGATCATTGCCGTTTAAAAATACATGTGATAGGATTAACTTGTTTAGTTATATTTTCGTCGTTTTAATCTGAACAATGACCGATAAGGAGTTTACCATGGATCATATTCTTATTTCACTCAATAGCATTTCTAAATATTTCGGGAAAAAACTAATCCTGAAAAATATCGATCTGACCATCACAAAAGAATCCACCATTGCTTTGCTGGGTCATAACGGCAGTGGCAAAAGTACCCTGCTCAAAATAATTGCTGGTTTGTCTAAAATTTCTGCCGGTACTATTGACTATGCGCCCCAAGTTAAGCTTGCTTACATCCCCGAGAATTTCCCTAAAATCGATCTGACAGCCAGTGAATTTGTTAAATACATGGGTTTGATTGGCGGACTGTCTCAAAAGAAAATCAGCACCCGAATGTTTGAATTGTTTCAGGCCTTTGAGATGGCTGACATGATTGATGTTCCGATCAAACATCTTTCCAAAGGTACGATCCAAAAGGTGGCAGTTATCCAAGCCTTACTGGATCCTCCTGATGTTTTGCTGCTGGATGAGCCGTTATCCGGCCAGGACACCCAATCTCAAAAGTTATTTATCCAGATGGTTCAGGAACTGCAGCAACTGGGCCTTGCCACAATTATGTCCTGTCACGAACGATTTCTCGTGAGTCAACTGGCAGACCATGCTTATGAAATTTCTGATCACCAGTTACTGCCCCTCGATTTATCCGACCTAAAGGAAATTAAATATGATATCTTGATTTTCGAAGCCCCGCCTGGGACGAAAATTGATTCAAGTCTTCAGGATTTAATCGAGCGAGCTGAATGGGATCATAACCGCCTAAAACTGATTGTTCAAAGTGATCACAGTCATGCGGTTCTCAAGAAGCTGTTAAAAGATGAATTCAGACTGCGCACGATGGAAGGGATGAAGCAATGAAAAATCTGTTAATCTATCATTTCAAATGCTATCTCAAATCTTATAAATTTTTGCTGCCCTTTTTAGTCTATCTGATTTATTTGTTTGCCGCCTACGGCATCATGCCTTTTGCGATTGTTTCGAGCTTTTCTGAGTCGGCTGGCGTACTTTTCTTTATAATGGCCACTGTCGGTTTTAGTTATGCTGAACTTGAAAACCAAGTTACCGAACAGCTGGTTTTACTCAGGGTTAATAACGACACCCGTTATTATCTGAGCCGACTGTTGGTGCTCCTGATCATCGGCCTTGTCATGAGTGTCATTGGCATCCTCTATCCGATGATCTTAAATAGCGTCAACAACGGTCACTTATTCACCCGTAGTTTACAGTTTGATGATATCGCAATCGGGTTTGGTCTGCATTGTTCATTGGCCTTTTTAGGCGCTATGACCGGTGCTTTTTTTCATCCCCGGATTATCAAAAACCGGAAAATGGCTGTGCTGCTGCTATTCTTTGTCACCGTCATGGGCATATCAAAAGGTGCCCTGGCTGGCTATTTCCCACAAACCTGCTTAATCACCTGGGTTTTTCCACCTGTTTTTGAGATCCTCGCCTCATTTACAAAGCTGGAATATTTTGCTCTCCCGGCCATGGCATTACCGGTTACACTGACCATTGGTTATGGTTTAGCTTTAATGATTGGTCAAATTCAATTGTTAAAACATACAAAATTCTAAAACTTATCTTGATCCCTGATGTTATCCCAGTCAAGCCTGAAAAAAGCCCTTCAAAAGATTTCACTTTTGAAGGGCTTTAATATTATTGCTTCAATTTTTAAACAACACCCAGGCCGACATCACCGTAAGTAGCCATTTCACGATTCATATACAGGGCTGCTTCGACAATATTAAAGGCAATGGCCGCACCGCTGCCTTCACCCAAACGCATCCCCATATTCAGGAATGGTTTAGCGCCAATAAATTCGGAAGCATAGGCGGCGCCTTTTTCAGCTGACGCATGCGAACAAATCAAATAACCTTTGACATCCGGATTAATCCCAATGGCAATGGCCGCAGCGGCGGTTGAGATAAAACCATCGATTAATACAGGAATGTGATTGGCCGCTCCGGCCAGCATCGCTCCCGCCATGGCACCGATTTCGAATCCGCCCACCTTTGCCAGCACATCAATGGCGTCATCTTTATCCGGTTGGTTCAGGGCAATAGCATCCCGAATTACCTGGGCTTTCACCACCTGCTTTTCTTCTGACAGGTTGGCTCCAGCACCGGTCAACTCACCGGCATCAACACCGCTAAGTGCTGAAATAATAGCCGCACTGGCGGTGGTGTTGGAGATCCCCACTTCTCCAGTACCTAAAATATTATAGCCGTTGTTAATCGCCCGTTGGGCCACATCAATGCCGACTTCCAGGGATTGAATCGCTTCTTCCCGGGTCATCGCCGGACCTTTTCGCATATTTGAGGTGGCTTTTCTGATTTTTTTATCGAGAATTTTTGATTTCGGCTCCAAATCAGCATTCATGCCCACATCACAAACAAAAATATCGGCACCTGCCTGTTTACTTAAAGCAGCCACGCCACTTTTTCCGGCCATAACCATTTGCGCCATCAAACCGGTGACTTCCTGAGGTGCCGCAGCAACGCCTTCTTCAAAGACACCATGATCAGCAGCAAAAACCAGCATCGCTTTTTTGCTGACATCCGGATACATTTCCCCGGTGATACCGGCCAACTGAACGGCGATCTCTTCCAGGGTTCCCAAACTGCCCACTGGTTTAAGCAAAAAATCGACCCGATCCTTGGCTGTTTTCATCATTTCTTCATTGAGTGGTTGGATTTTTTCCAATGTTTCATTTAACAAACTCATTCTTATCTCCTGTCAATTCGACTGTTTTTTCTCATTATATCACATCTCCCGCTTTTGAAAATTCTATTTTTGAAGTTTTTATAGTGGCAGCCGCACTTCAAACCACACCCCCTTATCCCGGTTATCCACAGCCACCTTGCCACCATGACAGATTATGATGCCTTTGACGATAGCCAGACCCAAACCAGTGCCTTTTTTATCCGACTGCGCCTTATAAAAGTACTCCCAGATCTGATTGATCTCATTTTGTGGAATCGACTTACCCACATTATAAACAGAAACAATCCACTCATTTCCCTGGGTTTTGCAACTTACTTGAATCAACCCATCGGCCGGACTGACATGTTTGATGGCATTGTTCAAGAGATTGTAAAAAACCTGTTCCATCCGTTTCCGATCCATCGTCACTTTTCTTTCCGGATCACAGTGATTATTAAAGACGATATTTTTTTCCGGATAGGTGTTTACAAATCGCTGAACGACCGAAGCGATGACCTCACCTCCGAACACCGCTTCCTTCTTGAGCTGATAGGCACCGGACTCAATTTGGGCCAGATCCAGCAGATCGCTGGCGATACCGCTGATTTTATCGGCTTCCTTCTGAATCGTCACAAAATATTCCTGTTCTTCCTCACGATTCTCCAGAATCCCGTCTTCCAGAGCTTCGGCATAGCTTTTGATCACTGCCAGAGGGGTTTGGATCTCATGGGACACTTGGGCAGTAAAACGCTGTCGCATTTTTTCAAAGGTTCGCTCCTTATTGAGTTCTTCCTGGAGCTTTAGAATTGCCTCTTCCAGTTCATCCGAGATATGATTCAAGGTTTTACCCAACTGGCCAATCTCATCCTTCCTGGTACCCTGATATTTTTTTGTAAAATTAAGATTACCCATTTCCCGGGAAAGCTGATTTAATGAAATAATCGGGCGGGAAATACCCCGAGAGAAAAAGTAGGCGAAAAGCAACGAACAGCCGAAAATAATCATTAAAAATACCAGCAGAAAATTTTCCACAATCTCAATGACCTCATGAACCGAATAAAGGGGAATTCGGCCAATGATCTGGGCACCGTCATTGGCGACAATCTTATGAGTCAGCCACTCCACCTGATGCTCATCACTTCCCAACACGATGACAAAGCTTTCCTCATGCTGATGTGCGTTGACCTGGTTTTCGACACTGTTCTGTTGCCCAGCTCCGGCCCCATGTTCTGCACCGCTGCCAGCACCACTCCCAGATCCTGAGCCATTCCCGGATCCGCCACCAGCACCTTCGCCTGCTTCATTGCCCTCACCCTTGTGTTCGCCACCAGCGGCCAGACGTTTCGTTTCAACAACAGTCAGCCCTGAGCCTTCGCTTTGATCCATGCCATCCAATGCTTGACGTATCGCCACTATTTCGATGCTCCCATTTTCCGGCGAAACATTTCCCAAAGACGTTTCTTCTGTCACGGTTTGTTGTTTAATAATCTGAATGACAATTCCTTCTTCTTCGGCGACATCAATATACGCTTGCAGTTCCGGGGTTAACCCCCCTTGGTTGTACATTGCAGCAGCCTGACTCGTTTTGTCAATTAAAACCGCCGTTCTTTTCTCGGTATAATAGACTTCAAAATAGGAACCAAGCACATAATAGGTCAGCAAACACAAGACCAGAAAAAAAGCCCCCAGATAGAGCATCAATCGTAAAAATATCGAAGATCTCATTCCTTAAACTTGTATCCCAACCCTCTGACGGTTTGAATACATTCTCCTTTTTTATTCATTTTTTTACGCAACCGCTTAATGGTGGTATCAACTACCCGGATATCACCTTCGTAATCATAGCCCCAAACCCGATCCAGAATCTGTTCCCGGGATAAGACCAGCTGATGATGATTGATAAAAAAGGTCAGCACCTCAAATTCTTTCTGAGTCAGGTTAATGATTTCATCATCAATGATCAGTTGCCGTTCTTCTGCATTTAAATGCACTCCGCAGACATCGAGCTGGTTGTCGGTAGTGACGACTCCACTGCGTTTTAATAAGGCTTTGATGCGCACCATCAACTCCCGGGGACTAAACGGTTTCGTCACATAGTCATCGGCACCGACTTCAAAGCCCTGGATTTTATCATCCTCTTCTCTACGGGCCGTCAGCATGATTACCGGGACATTATCGGTTTCTCTGATTTCTGCCAGCACCTCAAAACCGTCAAGCTTGGGCATGGTCACATCCAGAATGATGCAATCCGGTTTTTTTTCAGCCCATAAATCCAGAGCTTCTTCTCCATCGGCTGCACCGAAGCCTTGATAGCCTTCTTTATTTAAATATTTCAAAACGATTTCCCGTAGCTTATCTTCATCTTCTGCCACCAGAATGCGAATCCCCTTCATTCACATGCCCTCCCTTTTCTATTTATTTATAAAAGTTTACCCAATTACTATGACAATACTGTGTCAGTATGAACCATTTAATTATTTTTATTTTATCACATGAATTTTATTTTTGACACAGTATTGACATATAACCGTCATATAATACAAACAACAACAGAACACACTAAAAAAACGGAGGAATTTCAATGAAAACAAAACTTATTTTAGTCGGATCCCTGGCCTTAATGCTGGCTACCGCTGGTAGCGCTCTGGCAGCTCCAAACCACGGCGCTGGTACTGGTGCCTGCAATGGTTTGACCGAACAGCAACGGATTGAACGTCAAGCCAGCCATGATACCAATGGCGACGGCATCTGCGACAACGAAAATTGCACCCAGGACGGCACGGCCCACCAATACGGCAATGGTGATGGCACCTGTGACGGCACCCAACCTCAAGACGGCACTGGCATGCATCATGGCGGCAGAACCCGCTAATAAGCCCATTTTAAAATGCCCAATGAAAGCGCGCTTTCATTGGGCATTTTTTAGGTTATACTATTCCACTTCTTTGTTCTTAAGCTTTTTAACATAGACCCGGGTTTCGGCAACAACCACCCCACTTAATGCCATCAAGGCAATCAGATTGGGCAATGCCATCAACCCATTAAAAATGTCTGCAATCGTCCAAACCGCTGAAACGGTCATAAACGGTCCGATAAAGACCGCCAGAATATACAAATAGCGATAGGTTAACACAGCCTTCATTTTTCCATTTGACAGATATTCCAGACAACGTTCGCCGTAATAATTCCAGCCCAAAATGGTGGTAAAAGCAAAGAATACCAGACAGATCATCAGCAAAAACGAGCTAACTTCCGGAGCAAAAGGCAATCCTACCTGAAACGCATTGGTTGTCACCGCCACCCCTTCCAGCCCGATGTTCCATGATCCAGTTAAGACAATCGCCAATCCCGTCATGGTACAAACCACGATGGTATCTAAAAAGGTTCCGGTCATCGAAACCAGCCCCTGCCGCACCGGTTCATTGGTTTTTGCTGCAGCAGCGGCAATCGGAGCGCTACCAAGACCCGCCTCATTCGAGAAGATCCCCCGAGCAATCCCTTTTTGCATAGCAACCAGCACGGCGCCTAAGGCCCCACCGGCCACTGCCCGGAAACCAAAGGCACTGGCGACAATTTCAGTAATGGCCGCCGGTATCAATCCGGCATTAGTAATTAAAATAATCGCACAACACAATACATAAATAACAATCATAAAGGGGACAATAATCTGAGAAACATTGGCAATCCGCTTAAGCCCCCCAATTACCACCAGTCCCACAAAAATCGTAACAATGGTTCCGGTAATCACCACACTCCAGGAATATTCCATGCCTAGAAGGTTGACTGTCCATTGATTATTGGGATCAAAAAAATTATTGGCCGCACTGGCAATCCCATTCACCTGAGTGAAGGTTCCAATTCCCAAAAGACCAACCCCGGCACCAAAAAAGGCAAAGACTTTTGCCAACCAGCGCCATTTTATGCCCATCCCATTTTCGATATAATAAAAAGGTCCGCCCAGGACATGTCCATCCGGTTCAATAACCCGATATTTAATGGCCAGAACTCCTTCGGCGAATTTGGTCGCCATCCCAAACAAGGCGGCAATCCACATCCAAAACAAGGCTCCCGGTCCTCCGGCGACAATCGCAGTGGCAACACCTACAATATTTCCGGTTCCAACGGTTGCTGAGAGGGCTGTACACAGGGCTCCAAAACTGGTTACCTCGCCTTCGCCCCCTTCTTCATTCTTCACCATGTACTTCAGCGCTTTGGGTAAATAGCGGATCTGAAGTCCGTGCAAGCGGATGGTCAAAAAAATCCCCACCGCCAGAATCAGCACAATCAATGGCACACCCCATACGAGGTCGTCAAACCATACTAAAAATTCATTAAATTGTTGAAACATTTTGTTCCTCCTTCTCTTAATTGTGAAGAGGGAGAACAACACCAATGGGTTGCTCTGTCCTTTTGCCTGAGAGATAGCCTGAAATGTTCAGTCGTTGCCAGACTGATCTTTCCAGGGGTACACCTTCGGCGCTCATCTTTGAGACTCTCCAGAGTGCTGCGATTTTACAACAGCGTTAAAATAATATCACAATTCATTTAACGAGTGCAAGATTATTTTAAAAATCAATCCCATCCTGGTTTTTAAACAAAAAAAGAAACGCCTCGATTTGTGACGTTTCAGGTTATCGATAAACTACCGTACCGACCAATTGTTAATCTGTTGTTCGCCGCGGAATCGGACAGGCTTTGCCGTGTCCGCTCCGATGCGTAGGGTCTGACCCCTAGGTCACAACATGATCTAACAATTGTCGGTACTGGGTTAGCTTTTGTACAGTCGGTAACATCTCTATTTGAGACGCTTCCCGGATATTTTGACTTAAGACATTGGTACCACGGCACCCTGATAATTGCTTTCGATAAAGCTGATGACTTTTTCGCTTTGCAGTGCTTTCATCAGTGCCAACGTTTTTTCACTTTTTTCATCGCCGGCTCGAACGGCAACAATATTTGCATAGGTCTGAGCTGCCAGGGAATCTTTTTCTTCTTTGGCAATGGCATCGGTACCGGCGTTTAATCCAGCTTCAATGGCGTAATTGCCATTAATGACGGCTAAATCAACATCTGGCAGTGATCGGGCCAGCTGTGCTGCTTCCAGTTCTTTAAAGACAATGTTTTTCGGGTTTTCGATAACATCTTTTGGTGTTGCTTCCAGGCCAGCATTGGGATCAACCTTGATCAAACCAATGGTTTCCAGCAACAGCAGCGCCCGGGCTTCGTTAGTGGTATCATTGGGAATGGCAATGGTCGCACCGCTGGCAATTGCATCCAGAGTCTTAATTTTACCCGGGTATAAACCCAATGGCTCATAGTGAACCACGCCTGCACTCACCAGTTTGGTGTTGTTTTTTACATTAAAGTCTTCCAGGTAGGGGAGGTGTTGGAAAAAGTTGGCATCCAACTCTTTATTCTGTAGTGTTAAATTGGGTTGGACATAATCGGTAAATTCTTTGATTTCAAGAGTATACCCATCTTCTTTTAACACGTCGCTGGCAATCGCCAGAATTTCTGCATGGGGTGCTGGACTGGCCCCAACAACGATGGTTTTTTCATCTGTTCCCTTTGCTGAACAGCCGGTAAATAGGGCTAAACCAAGAACACTAATTAATAATACTGAACCTAATTTCTTCATGATCTTCTCCTTTTCATTTCTTTTCATATAATCCCTAGTTGATTAATATGTAATATAACACGAAGTTCCTCCGCTGTCAACCATAATCAGCTGCTGATCATCAAACGCGTTATTTTCGGCGATCCTGTTTCTGGGCAATTTTCATCCCCACTTCCTGGAACAGCTGAACAATTAAAACCAGCAGCACCACGGTAATCACCATCATCCCGGTTTCATAGCGATAGTAACCAAAACGAATGGCGATGTCCCCCAGACCGCCGCCACCAACAATCCCAGCCATGGCTGAATAGCCTAAAATAGTGGTCGTAGCAATCGCCGCCCCAATAATCAAGGAAGGTTTTGCTTCGGGGATCATCACCTTGGTCACCACTTGTATCGGGCTGGCCCCCATTGACAAAGAGGCCTCAATAATGCCATAATCCACCTCTTTAATGGACGACTCCACTAGCCGGGCAATAAACGGAGCTGCGGCAATCACCAGCGGGACAATCGTAGCCGTAGATCCGATAGTGGTTCCGGTGATCATCCGAGTCAGGGGAATCACCGCTATCAGTAAAATCAAAAACGGAATCGATCGAGTAATATTAACAACAATATTAAGCACCTGGTTGACTACCTTCATCGGCACAATCCCCTCGGAATCGCTGGTGACCAGCAAAACACCCATGGGTAATCCGATTAGATAGGCCAAGAGTGTTGAGGCCAAGGTCATATAGAGGGTTTCCAACGTTCCCTGAGCAATGAGGCCAGTCATTGAATTATCCCACATGAGCGCTCACCTCCTCAACAGTAATTTGATGTGAACGCAGATAATTAATGGCCCGGGCCGCACTCAGCTCATCCTCAGGCAATTGAATAACCATTTGTCCAAAAGCGAAGCCATCGATATTTTTCATATCAGCATGGAGAATATTCACCAGGCATTTTGTTTCCAGAACCATTTTTGCCATCACCGAGTCACTGGATGATTTTTCGTCAAATACGACCCGATAGGTGTTCTTACCCATTACTACCGAACCCTGATCGCCCTCGGAAAAAATCATTTTTTTTGCAATATCGGTTTTCGGATTCCGGAAAATGTCTTCAACTTCGCCATCTTCGGCAATCTGACTTTTATCGATGATCGCCACATGGCTGCAGATCTGCTCCACCACACTCATTTCATGGGTGATGATCACAATCGTGATCCCCAATTTATGATTAATTTCTTTTAACAGCTTAAGAATTGAATTGGTGGTCGAGGGATCCAGAGCCGAGGTGGCCTCATCACACAGCAAAATTTTGGGATTATTGGCCAACGCCCGGGCGATGGCAATCCGTTGCTTTTGACCTCCGGACAACTGCGCCGGATAGGCCTTGGCTTTATCGGGCAGGCCCACCAGTTCTAACAATTCAGCCGCTCTTTTTTTTGCCGTTTCTTTATCCACTCCGGCAATTTCCAGGGGAAAAAGAATGTTTTTCTCGGCAGTGCGTTGCATCAGCAAATTAAATTGCTGAAAAATCATGCCCACTGAATAACGCACCGTTCTTAGTTCTTTTTCAGTTATTTTCGAAATATCCTGTCCATCAATGAAAACGCTACCACTGGTGGGCTTTTCAAGAAGATTGATACAACGAACCAGGGTGCTTTTGCCAGCCCCACTCATACCAATAATCCCATAAATATCGCCCTGGTTAATGCTTAGATTGATACCATCCAAAGCCTTTACTTCGCCACTTTTGGGACGAAAGGTTTTCCCCAGATCCTTTATTTCAATGATGGGTTTCAGAGACGTCTTTTCTGTTTCGATGTTCCTTACCCTCCTACACTCAATAAATTTATTGTTTTAATGAACTTAACACCAATCAGGCATTCCCGCTTTGTTTAGCTATTTGACAACGTTTCAAACTGTCCGCCACTATCTGACAGTAATCCCATCAATCATTTTGTCTAATACACATTGTCGTTGCCGATCTTCACAATGACATAAGTCCTATTAAAAACAGTGGGTTAAAACACACCCACCGTTTATTATAGTCTCGATTTGATTTTCTTGTCAAGCCAAATAGCGCAATCCCTACCTTAAATATCGGTAATTTGTGCGCCAAAGGGAAACAATGCCAGTTTGGCAAACTTAAACCACTGTAGTCCAAACGGGATCCCAATCAGGGTAATGCAATAGATAATCCCCAGAATCGCCGATGCCGCTGCCAGCCCCCAACCAAAAATCAATATCCATAAAATATTCAGGATCACCGAACCCGTTCCCATCTGTGAATAATCGACCGTTTTTCCAAATGGCCAGAATACCAACTGCGCCATTTTAAAGGCTTGCAACCCCAGAGGAATCCCAATAATCGTGATGCAGCAAAGAATTCCGGCTAAAAACCAACCAATTGCCATAATCAGGCCCCCAAAAATAATCCAGATAATATTCCCAATAATACTCATACTAGTCTCTTTTCATTTTTTATTTTATGGATGGATCCCGAGCGACTGCAGCCTTTTTAAACTCACGATTGCCAATATGACAATACCCGCCGGGATTCTTTATTAGATACTCCTGGTGATAGCCTTCTGCTGCGCTATAGTTCTCCAGCGGCAGCACTTCGATGGCCAGCGGCACCCCATATTCCATCCTTAATGCCTGAACCGACGCTAAGATCACCGCTTCATCGGCAGGATCCGAATAATAAATACCCGTACGATACTGAATTCCCACATCGTTCCCCTGACGATTCACGGCAACCGGATCGATGACTTCAAAATACATACTCAACAAAAATGGTAGGCTGATCACCTGATTGTCATAGGTGACCTTAACTACCTCAGCATGCCCGGTGTTGTGATGACAGACATCCTCGTAGGTGGGATTTTGGGTTTTGCCATTGGCATAACCGACCTCGGTTTTGATGACTCCCCTAATGGCTTTAAAATACATTTCCGTTCCCCAGAAACAGCCGCCAGCCAAGGTGATTTCTCTGACATTATTATTCAAATTTTCTCTTATCATATCAGTTTCCTTTCCAGATTTCCATAATTTTTTCGACCGTGATCACTTGCTGTTCAGCCTGGGTGATCGATGCTGTACCATCGCCAGCCTGCAATCCATAATTGCCAAAGCCACTGTGATTGCCCCCAGCAATTTCATAATAGCTGGCTTCCCGCGGCATCTTATCCCGGCCTTTAGCCAGACCCTGCTGATCAATAATCTGATCGGCACTGCCATAGAGACTTAGTACCGGATGACTGCTTTGAGTCAGCGATTCATTGGGATATGCACCTAAGAGCACCAACCCGGATACCTGATCTTCATGTCCAGCCAGATAGTCCGAGGCCATCGCCCCACCCAGGGAGTGCCCAACCATCACCCAATTCTCAATCTCCGGTATGGTTTCGATTACCGCATCAGCTCCATTTATATTAAACACCGCCAGATTAAAGGG
This sequence comes from Acetobacterium sp. MES1, assembly GCF_002237635.1. NCBI lineage: Bacteria > Bacillati > Bacillota > Clostridia > Eubacteriales > Eubacteriaceae > Acetobacterium > Acetobacterium sp. MES1. The sequence continues at coordinate 104,234 of NZ_MJUY01000060.1, read as the reverse complement.
CATGCCGACAATCACTGCCGGATAGCCTTGTTCTGCTAGTGCCCGTACTAACGGAGCATAGGCGATGTCTTCCACCTTCCCGCCGGGATAAAAAATAAAACCTGTTTCATTTTGACCTGCTGTTGGCATAAATATCGTCAGATTACCTTCTTCTCGAACATTCACCTGATCACTTGAAATCAGGGCATCATGAGCCGTTTGATCGGCATGATAGTAGTCCCCCAAATACGTCAATATCCCAATAACCAAAACTACCAATACAATTCCAATTATTTTTACAATTTTTTTAGCGGTTTTTCCTTCTTTCATCGCTGCTCCTTAGTGATGTGGGCGGTTGCTTCTGATCTCACTTTTATACCCCAACCCATTATAAAACAACCATTTCGTCATTTTAATTTTTCAAAAAATAAAAAAACCGCAATCGCTGCGGTTCTGTTTTTTAAATGGTGACCCATGGGCGACTTGAACGCCCGACACCCTGATTAAAAGTCAGATGCTCTACCAACTGAGCTAATGGGTCAGATAGATTAATTAATATTTATTTGTCTTAAAACGACTGAGTTAATGGGTCAGATGCTGTTTTTCTTTTCTCTGCTTAATAAAAATGGCAGGGGTAGCAGGACTCGAACCTACGAAATGCCAGAATCAAAATCTGGTGCCTTACCAACTTGGCTATACCCCTATAAAAATAATAACGATATAAAAAAATGGGGTGGATAATGGGACTCGAACCCACAACATCCAGAACCACAATCTGGCGCTCTAACCGATTGAACTATACCCACCACGATATAAAAACAAACTAAAAAATGGTGCGCCTGAAGGGATTCGAACCCCTGGCACACGGCTTAGAAGGCCGTTGCTCTATCCTACTGAGCTACAGGCGCTCAATCCTTTTCGCAAAAATGGAGCGGGTGAAGGGAATCGAACCCTCGCGACTGGCTTGGAAGGCCAGGGCTCTACCACTGAGCTACACCCGCATTGCCTCTCTTAGAGACAAGTGTTAGTATACTTGAAATAGGCAGTGTTGTCAACTCTTTTTTAATTATTTTTTCTTTTTATGGGCGCTCAAAACTCGGTCAGTCTGAACCGAAACAAGGCTTAGACTATTTTAATTCCAACACCTTTTTTGAAGATATAGGCCGCAATCAAAAATGAACTGATCAGCAATCCCATTGTCAAAAGAACGTGTATCACAATATTGCCCTCGCAGACGCCGATATAGGCGTATCGGGAAACATTAACCAGCGGAAAGATCGGGTTGAGATAGATTAGATTGGCCAGAAATCCCGGTAGTTTGGAAACCTCAAAAAAGACCCCTCCTAAATAGGTAAGTGGCGTGATAATAATTGCCAGAGCAAAATTCATCTTTTCAAAATTGTCCAGTACCAGACCGGCAATTAAACCCACGGAGGCAAAAACAAAGGACGTTGCCGTCAGTGAGAGGACAAAAAAGATTGGATATGCAACTTCATAGCCCACGAAAAATATCGTCGCCACATAAGTCAAAATGCCAACCAGCACCCCGCGAAACATTCCACCAAAGACAAAAGCCAGAATTTTTTCTGCCAGTGAGATGGGATAGCTGTTTAGATCCTGAATGGTGTTTTGAAATTTCTGTGAGATCATTGAAAAAGCGGGATTTTGAAAGGCCGCAAAAATTGCTCCCATCGTCGCTAAACCGGGAACCAGAAAATTGAGATAGCTAATTCCATCAATCCCGACTTCTCTGGTTTGCAGCATTCCCCCGAAGATCAGCATATATAATATATTCGAAATCAGTGGCGCCAGTACTGTCTGTACCGGAACCTTCATAAACCGATGGATTTCTTTATTTAAGAGGGTTGCAAATCCAACTCTGTTATAAAAAACTCTACTTTTCATTTGCCCTCCTAATGTTTAATGATATTTAAATAAATATCTTCCAGTTTTGGTCTTTCGACCACCAGATTGGTGAATTCTAAGTTTTTCTCCGATAGTTGCCTAAAGACTTTGGACAAGTCTTTTTTTGAGGCTTTCAGCTGCAGCCTGGTTTTATCTTCAATACGCGGATGATAGTCACTTAAAAAATCAAAGTCAGCCAGATTAAGCGCCTGATCAAAGTGAACCTCGATGATTGACTCCCGGGAAAAGGCATCCATCAGTTCTTCTTTGGGTTCATCAGCAATAATTTTCCCGCCATCAATAATCACAATCCGCTTGCACAGCTTTTCAGCTTCTTCAATATAGTGGGTGGTCAGGATGATCGTGGTTCCGGACTGATGCAGCTTAACCAGAAAATCATATAAGGTATGGCGCATTTCAATATCAACACCCGCTGTTGGCTCATCGAGAATCAGGATTTTGGGCTTATGAACCAGCGCCTTGGCAATCAGAAACCGTCTGCGCATTCCCCCGGACAGATCCCGAATGCGGGCACTACGTTTTTCGGTTAAGTACAAGGCCTCCAGAACTTCATCAATATAGGCCTTGTTGTTTTTGATCCCAAAGTAACCGGATTGTTTTTTTAAGGCTTCATCAACAGTAAATACAAAATCATAGCCCGTATCCTGGGGGACGATGCCGATAATTTTTTTTGTTTCCAGTTCCTTCTTATCAAGATCGTAACCACCGATGCTGACACTCCCCTGGGTCTTTTTCACATTACCGGCCAGGATATTGATCAAGGTGCTTTTACCCGCCCCATTTTGTCCCAGCAGGGCGGTGAATTCCCCTTCAGCAATTTCTAAATTGATGTTTTTTAAAGCCTCTTTTTTTCCCTTTTGATAGATCATTGATACATCTCTTACACTGAGCATCGCTTGCCTCCTTTTCCCTGCTACAATCAATCATTCCAAAGCGGGATGATTTTTGCCTCGATTTCCCCTTTTTCTATGGTAATCAGCCCATAGCTTGCGGGATCATCCAAGCGGGGTGCCCCTACCGAACCGGGGTTCATCAGCAACACCTGGCCATCATCTTCAATGTAAGCGTGGTGGGTATGTCCATAGAGAATCACTTGCGCACTCTTTTCCAACCCGGCATAGTAAAGATGATGCAGATCATTCTTGACCCCGTGTTTATGACCATGACAGGCAAACACTCTAAACCCACCTAATGTGGTTTCCAGTGACATACTACCCTGATCAGCAAACGAGTCCAAGTTGCCCTTTAAGATGTGAACGGGGGCGTTCGTGATCGTTCGCAGATACAGCGCATCTTCCACATAATCCCCCAAATGGATAATCACATCCACCGGACCCATTTCCTCAACAGCCTGTTTTACAGCTTTCAGATTGCCGTGGCTATCGCTCATTACGCCAATTTTCATTTTATCCCCCATCCCTTAGTCTTTTCGTACAAATAAAAATCCCCATTGCCCGTTTTTTATCGTGCCTGATTCAGCAGTTCCCGGGCCTTTTGAATGGCAAGGGCACGATGACTGAGGCGGTTTTTTTCTTCCTTGCTCATGTCACCGTAGCAACGTCCGGATGCTTCATGAATGAACAGCGGATCATAGCCAAATCCCCCGCTGCCGCAATAGTCACTGGCAATTTTTCCCCGAACCAGTCCTTCACAGGTCAACTCCCGACCATCCGGCAAAATCATCGCAATGGCCGTAATAAAGGCAGCGCCCCGCTGCCCTTCCGGAACATTGGCCATTTCTTTTAAAAGCTTCTTATTATTGTCGCCATAACTGACATTGTCGCCAGCATAACGGGCCGAATAGATTCCCGGAGCCCCACCAAGGCAATCGACTGACAAACCGGAGTCGTCTCCCATAATGATCAGATCTTTGCCCTGGACATAGGGCTGCAAGGCCCGTACCTTGATCAGCGCATTCGCTTCAAAGGTCCGGCCATCTTCAATAATATCCAGATCAATATCTAAATCCTTCATCGTCATGACTTCAAAATCATCGCCCAGCATTGCTTTCAACTCATTGGCCTTATCCTGATTTCCAGTCGCTAACAGTATCGTTCTCATGATTATTTACCCGTTAATCCTGTAATGTATCTTTCTGGAAAGCGATAATTTCTTTGATACTCGCTTCGCCCAGTTCCAATAGTTTTTGCAGTTCTTCCTTTTTAAAGGGCCGTTCTTCACCGGTGCCCTGTATTTCGATGATTTCACCCGCTTCGGTCATCACCATATTCATATCCACCTCGGCATGTGAATCTTCTTCATAACACAGATCAACAATGGCTTCGCCCTGATAAATTCCGACACTGGTGGCCGCGACATAATTGGTAATCGGCATTTCGGCAATTTTTCCGGCTTCGATCAACCCTGACAAGGCATCATGAAGAGCCAGAAATGAGCCGGTAATTGCTGCCGTTCGAGTTCCGCCGTCGGCCTGGATCACATCACAGTCGATCCAGATGGTTCGTTCCCCGAGCATCGTCTGATCGATGACGGATCGCAGACTCCGCCCGATTAAGCGCTGAATTTCCATGGTTCGGCCATCGATTTTACCGCGATTCCGATCCCGGCTTTTTCGATTGTTGGTTGATGCCGGAATCATTTCATACTCGGCGGTGACCCAGCCTTTCTTCTGGCCTTTTAAAAACGGCGGCACCTTGTCTTCAACCATCGCAGTGCATATGACCTTGGTATCGCCGACTTCAATCAGCACTGATCCCTGGGCATGTTTAATAAAGTTGCGGGTCACCCGCATCGGTCGTAATTGATGGGCCGCCCGACCGTCGATTCGTTGTTGTTCCACTTTTATTATCTCACTATTGTCCATATTATTCCTTTTTTCGTTAATTATTTTTTAAGGGATTACTGCAACGATGCAATAATCCCTTAGTCAAAATTTCTGTTTTTTATACGCTTCCCGTTATCGCATCTTAAGCCAGATGTCTGGCCACGACCGCCCGAATAATTTCGTTGGCAACCTGGGCATTGGCTTTTCCCTTAGTGGCCTTCATCACCTGTCCGGTTAAGAAACCATACGCTTTTTCATTACCAGCCCCGATATCTTCAACCGATTTGGGGTTATCCGCAACAATTTTTTCGATGATGGCTTCCAGTTCGCCGGTATCACTCATCTGCGCCAAACCCTGTTCTTTGACGATATCTCCGGCGTTTTTACCGGAAACAAACATTTCTTTTAAAACTTCCTTGCCGCTGGTTCCGCTGATGACCTTATCCTTAACCAGTTTCAAAAGTTCCACCAGTTGCGCCGGGGTAATGGTGATAGTTTCCATGCTTTGTTCATTTTCTTTTAAAAGCGGCGGAATTTCCACCATCATCCAGTTGGAAATCTGTTTGGGTTCGTTATATAGCGCCACCGCTTCTTCAAAGAAGCGGGCGGTAACACCAGTGGTTGTCAATACCCCGGCATCGTATTCCGGCAGTTTATATTCTTCTACATAACGCTGTTTTTTAGCTTCCGGCAATTCCGGCAGTTCACTTTTAATTTTTTCGATATATGACGGTTCCAGCACAATCGGGACCAGATCCGGTTCCGGAAAATAGCGATAATCGTGCGCTTCTTCCTTGCTTCGAAGCGATGAGGAAACCCCTTTGGCATCATCCCATTTACGGGTTTCCTGGATGATTTCCCGACCTTTTTTGAGCTCGATGATCTGGCGTTTGCTTTCATATTGAACCGCTCGAATCAGTGCCCGGAAGGAGTTGAGGTTTTTCATTTCGGTTCGGGTTCCCAACACTTCGGAGCCTTTTTCCCGAATTGACAAATTCACGTCAAAACGCATCGAGCCCTGTTCCATCTTACAGTCAGAAACGCCGGTATATTCCAGAATATTCCGAACCTTTTCGGCAAAGGCCCGGGCTTCCTCGGCACTGCGCAAATCCGGCTCGGTGACGATCTCAATCAGTGGGACGCCACAACGGTTGACATCCAACAGGGTTCCATCGGCCGATTCGTGCAGCAGCTTACCGGCATCTTCTTCGATATGGATGCGGGTAATGCCGATATCTTTTTTAACCCCGTCTACCTCAATGCCGACTGCACCACCAGTACAGATCGGTAAATCAAATTGCGAGGTTTGATAGGCTTTGGGCAAATCCGGATAGAAATAGTTTTTTCGGTCCATCTTGCTAAAATGAGCAATTTCGCAATTAAGCGCCAGACCGGCCCGGGTCGCATATTCGACCACTTTTTCATTGAGTACCGGCAAGACTCCCGGCATCCCCAAACACACCGGACAGGTATGGGTATTTTCATCCTGGCCAAACTCGGTTGGACACGAACAGAATATCTTTGTTTTTGTGCCCAACTCCACATGGATTTCCATTCCAATGACAATTTCATATTCCATGATTTAGACCTCCGTTCCCAATGGTGCTTTTAAATTCGTCAGACCGGATTCCTGCTCAAAGGCCCATGCGGCTTTTAACAGCGTCTCTTCGCTTAAAATCGGCCCCAACAGCTGCATCCCAATCGGCATCCCGTTATTGTCCAGGCCACAGGGAATTGAAACCCCGGGAATCCCGGCAATATTAACCGGTACGGTATAAATATCGGTCAGATACATCTCCAGCGGATTGCTGGTTTTTTCGCCAATACCAAAAGCAGTGGTCGGAGCAGTTGGGGTCAGCAGCACATCGCAACCACCAAAGACCTGATCAAAGTCAGCTTTGATGATGGTTCGCACCTGCATGGCTTTTTTATAATAGGCGTCATAATAACCAGAACTGAGGGCATAGGTCCCCAGCATGATCCGTCGTTTTACCTCGTCGCCAAAACCCTGGCTTCGGGTTTTTTTGTAAAGATCAACCAGATCGCTGTATTCTTCGGCCCGGAAACCATAACGAATACCGTCATAACGAGCCAGGTTGGAGCTGGCTTCAGCCGAGGAAATCATATAGTAGGCGGACAAGGCATAGTCCAGATGCTGAAAAGACACATCGACAATTTCGGCCCCCAGGGTTTTATAGATGGCAATGGCCTCTTCCAGACTTTTGCGGACTTCCGGTTGCAGACCTTCGCCGAAAAATTCTTTGGCCACGCCAATTTTTAACCCCTTAACCCCTTGTTTGAGGTTTTGGGTATAATCGATTTTTCCCAGATTGAGAGAGGTGGAATCCTTGGCATCATGACCAACAATGGCGTTCAGCACCAGGGCGCAGTCTTCGACATCCTTGGTGAACGGTCCAATTTGATCCAGTGATGAGGCAAAGGCTACCAGACCATAACGGGAGACCAGACCATAGGTTGGTTTCATCCCCACTACTCCGCAAAAAGCTGCTGGCTGACGGATCGATCCACCGGTGTCTGATCCCAATGTGTAAAAGGCTGTGTCGGCTGCCACGGCAACGGCTGATCCGCCGCTGGAACCGCCGGGCACCTTGTTTAAATCCCAGGGATTACGGGTCTTTTTGTAAGCTGAGTTTTCGGTGGAAGAACCCATGGCAAACTCATCCATATTGGTTTTTCCAAGCAAAATCCCCCCCGCTTCGCTAAGACGGTCGTAAACCTCGGCATTATAAGGCGGATTGAAGTTATACAGCATTTTTGACGCACAGGTGGTTAAGATCCCTTTGGTGCACATATTGTCTTTGAGTCCGTAAGGAATCCCTTCCAGCGGGGTCCCTTGGGCTCGCACGGACAGCTCGGCATCCAACCCCTGAGCCATTTCCAATGCTACTTCGGTCTGGAGACTGAGATAGGCATCGGTACTTTTTTCAACGGCGTTAATGCGGTTAACCACCGCCTGGGTTACCTCCGTAACCGTCACTTCTTTTTTATCCAGAAGGTCATTTATTTCATGTATGGTTTTTTGATATAATTCCATTATTGCCTCCTATTCCATAACCCGGGGAACCTTAAAGCACCCGGCTTCGCTCTCCGGCGCATTGGCCAACGCATCTTCATTGCTCAGACAGGACTTGATTTCGTCCTCCCGAAACACATTCTGGACGGCCAACACATGTTCAGTGGCTTTAATTTGGGAGGTGTCGAGTCCGCTGAGGGTTTCGGCATAATCCAGCACGGCTCCCAGTTGGTCGGCCAGAGCGGTCACTTCATCCTCGGAAAATTCCAAACGGGCAAGATTGGCCACGTAGGTGACATCTTCTCGTGTTAAACTCATAGTTCTTATCCTTTCTTTGCTGCTGACTTTCGATCTTATTCTTTTGGTCACTGTTTACGCACTTTATTTACTATAAATGCACTGATTTGCTATGTTAACAGCCAAAGCTGTCAGTCTGATTCTAAAAATCACCCTTCATTATAGATCAAACCCACCACCTGTGACAAGGGCTAAAAACGCATCTTCATCAATTATTGCAATTCCCAACTCCTGTGCTTTGGTGTATTTTGACCCGGATTTTTCTCCGGATAGAAGAAAGTCGGTTTTTTTGCTGACGCTGCCAGCGACCTTGCCACCGTTTGCTTCGATCAGGGCTTTGGCCTCCCGGCGGTCGAGGGTGGGCAGGGTGCCGGTGAGTACAAAGGTCTTGCCAACCAGGGTCTGGGACTCCTGACCGGTTTCCTGAACCATATTGATTCCCGCCGCTGAAAGCCCGCTGATAATTTCAAGATTGGTGGGGGTCTGAAAAAAATCGACGATTTCGGCAGCCATTTTTTCACCGATCTCAAAAATCGCTTTGAGATCGTCTGCCTGGGCCAGGATCAAACTGTCCATTGTCTTAAAATGCTCGGCCAGAATTTTCGCCCCTCGGGCCCCCACCAGGGGAATCCCCAAACCAAAAATCAGCCGTGACAGGTCGCGTTTTTTAGAGGCTTCGATCCCGGCCAGAAGATTGTCAACTGATTTTTCACCCAGCTTTTCCAGGGTGACCAGTTTTGCTCTTTTGTGATCGAGATGATAGATGTCCACCGGGTTACTCACCAGCTGCTCGTCCATCAACAATCGCAGCACCCCCGGCCCCAATCCTTCAATATTCATCGCATCCCGGGAGGTAAAATGCACCAGTTTGCGAAACACCTGGGCCGGACAAGCCATGTTCAGGCATCGGGTCACCGCTTCTCCGTCAATTCGGAAGGTCGGTTCATCACAAACCGGACAGCGTTTTGGCATTTGAAAAACCACCTCGTTGCCTGATCGCTTTTCAAACACCACATGATCCACTTCCGGAATTACATCACCGGCTTTCTGGATCACCACATGATCACCAATGCGAATATCTTTATTGCGGATATTGTCTTCATTGTGGAGAGTGGCCCGGGCAATCACCGACCCGGCCAGTGATACCGGCCTAAGTTCGGCCACCGGGGTCAGGGCGCCAGTGCGGCCCACCTGAACGGTGATGGCATCGACGGTGGTAAGTGCCTGATCCGGGGCAAATTTATAGGCTATCGCCCAACGGGGGCTCTTTGAGGTGTTACCCAACTGCTCCCGATAGGCTAATTGATCCACTTTTATCACCAGACCATCAATCTCAAAGGGTAACTCCCGTCGTTCCACTTCCATCTCGCTGCAATAGTCAATGATCGCTTCGATATCGCTAAAGGTTTTAACCGCACTGGTTTTAAAACCCAGCTTTTTTAAATAGTTCAACGTCTCCTGATGTGTTTTGGGTTCAAACCCTGCCGTCGCTTCCAGATTAAAGATAAAAATATCCAGCGGCCGGGAAGCTGTTAGCCTGGGATCCAGTTGCCGCAATGAACCGGCGGCGGCATTTCTGGGGTTGGCAAAAGGGCTTTCCGCTTCAGCCAGGCGCCGCTGATTCAGCTTTTCAAAATCAGCCTTGCCCATAAACACCTCACCCCGGACTTCCAGGGTTATCGGTTCCAAAAGACGCAGCGGAACCGACCGGATCGTTTTGAGGTTGGTAGTGACATTCTCTCCTTCCACCCCATCGCCCCGGGTGGCCCCCTGGACAAACAGACCCTTTTCATAATTGAGCACAACCGTTAACCCATCAAACTTGTATTCCACCACATAGGTGGCTTCGGGACAGGTTTGCCGCACCCGGCGGTCGAAATCCCGGAGATCTGCCGCATCAAAGGCATTGCTGAGACTCAGCTTGGGACGACTATAAACCACCTTCTCGAAGCCCTCAGAAGGACTGCCACCAACCCGCTGGGTCGGGGAATCCGGCGTAATCAACTCTGGGTTTTGGGTTTCTAAGTCAATCAGTTCCTTAATCAGCTGATCATAGTCGTAGTCTGAAATCAGGGGGGCATCATCAAGATAGTAGGCCCGGTTATGAGCTTCAATTTCTTTCTTTAAGTCTTCAATTCGGGTTTTACTCATACGCATTTCCTATCCTTAACTGCTTATTAACTATGCTTTTTCCACAAAGGTCGGATCCATTTTTTTGATCCCGACCCCCGGAAAGGCCACCGAAATCATGTTGCTTTTTACCTCAACCACAGTGCCAATGCCAAATTTTTTATGCTTAACCTTATCGGTCAGTCCAAAATTATTTTCTGAGGGGCTGTTGTTCAGGTTAACGGCATTGGCATTATTTCTGCGGATCGCCACCTTCGACTGGGTCACCCGTTCGGAAAAGGTCTTATTTTTCTTCATTTCAATGTCAATCTCCGGCTTGCGCTCGTAACGCTGTTTATTCTCCACACACACCGCATCCGGCATTTCTTTTAAAAACCGGGACGGGGTTTGCAATTGACGGCGACCATAGAGGGTTCTTTCGGCGGCCCAGGAAATATAGAGCCGTTTCATGGCCCGGGTAATACCCACATAACAGATGCGCCGTTCTTCTTCAATATCCTCCGGGGAATCCATCGCTCGACCATGGGGAAAAATCCCCTCTTCGAGGCCGGGGATAAAGACAATCGGAAATTCCAGACCCTTGGCGTTATGCAAAGTCATCAGCAACACCTTGCCCTGATCGCCATCGTATTTATCGGTTTCTGACGATAAGGCCACCGTTTCCAGATAGGCGCTGAGGCTTTGGTCATCACTGTTTTTCTCAAAGTCGGTGGCTGAGGAGACCAGTTCCTGAAGATTTTCCAGTCGACTTTCACCCTTATCCATTTTTCCGGTTTCCAGCATTTCCAGATAACCGGTTTTTTCAATCACTGCTGCGATCAGCTCACTTAAGCTGGCCGTCTCCTGGATCGCTGCCAGTTCTTTCATCAGTTCACTGAAGGCCCGAACCTTATTTTTGACACTGGGGCTCAGCTCTGGAATTTCTTCAACGTGATGGAAGGCCTGCATCAGGCTGAAGCTTTTAAAATTGGCATATTCGGCAATCTTTTCAATGGTTGCCGAACCGATCCCCCGCTTCGGCACATTGACAATCCGCATAAAGCCCATATTGTCTTTGGGATTGCTAAGGACATTTAAATAAGCAATAATGTCCTTGATTTCGGTTCGGGAGTAGAATCCGGTTCCGCCGATTAGCTGATAGGGTAGACCGGCCCGCATCAGGGCTTCTTCAAACAGCCGGGACTGGGCATTGGTTCGATAAAGGATGGCAAAATCGCCATAGATACCCTGGCCTTTATTGATCGTGTCATTAATCTCATCCACAATAAACCGGGCTTCATCATAACCCTGGTTAAAAGAGGCAATCATAATTTTTTCATCGCCGTCATTATTGGTCCACAGCGCCTTTTCCTTGCGACCGGTGTTTCTGGCGATGACACTGTTGGCACAATCCAGGATGGTTTGGGTGGAGCGGTAGTTTTCTTCCAGTTTAACTACCCGGGCACTGGCATAGTCTTTTTCAAAGTCCAGAATATTATTGATATCTGCGCCCCGCCAGCCATAAATACTCTGGTCATCATCGCCGCAGACGCAAATATTTTTATATTTGGCGGCCAGCATATTGACCAACTCGTATTGGCTGTGATTGGTATCCTGATATTCATCAACCATGATGTATTTAAAGCGATTCTGGTATTGTTCCAGAATTTCGGGAAAGCCTTTAAATAATACCAGGGTATTGTAGATCAGATCATCAAAGTCCATCGCATTGTTGGCTTTGAGGCTTTCCTGGTAGCGTTTATAATAAACAGCAACCTTTTCTTTTCTGAAATCTCCAGAATTTTCTTTCAAATAGGCGTCAGGACTGACAAAATTATTCTTGGCAGTGGAGATTTCACCACTTAAAAACTGATTGGTAAAATATTTGTCGTTGAGACCCAATTCTTTAATCAGGCTCTTGTACAATCGTTTCTGATCGTCCATATCATAAATAACAAAATTATCATCATAACCCAGCCATTGGGCATGACTTCGCATGATCCGGGCACACATGGCATGGAAGGTCGACATCCAGATCCGTTTACTGTCCTCTATATTCATTTTGGCAATCCGTTCCCGCATTTCACCGGCGGCTTTATTGGTAAAGGTGATCGCCAGAATCTGCGACGGCCATGCCTGTCCGGTTTCAATAATGTGGGCAATGCGATGGATAATGGTTCGTGTTTTTCCCGATCCGGCCCCAGCCAGTATTAATAGCGGCCCATCGATGGTTTCTGCTGCTTCTCTCTGTCGAGCGTTTAACCCGTCTAATAAACTCATGTATTCTCCTAAATATTTATTTCACCGGTAGGTAAGAAAGCTCTGCTGCCTTGGTTGGGCCTTAACAAGTTTTCCAATTACCGCATTTGTTTCCTTATTAAAATTTCTTTTCCCCATAATAAATGCTGGTAAGGACCTTATCCATTTGTTCAGCATCCATCTTCACGGGATTCCGCTGAGTGGAGCCCAGCAGTGAATTTTTCAATAACTCCTCGTAGTGAGCTTTAAAGTGTTCTTCCGGGATTCCCGCGGCCTGAAACGAATCAGGGATACCAAAGCTTTGATTTAGCGCTTTGATTTCGTCAATGATGTTTTTGCCGATTAACCGGGATAACTTCTCCAGATCCTCAGCTGCCTGGCGATCCCGCTGATTATATTCCAACACAAAGGGCAGGGCAATGGCATTGAGGAGCCCGTGACTGGTTCCAAAACGGCCCCCAAAGGCATGGGCAATCCCATGATCCATTCCCAATCCGGCATTCTGAAAAGCAAACCCGGCCAGACAGGAAAAATTATGGACATGCTGGCGGCTTTCGATGTCCCCATTTTCAAAAGACGGACGCAGGTGCCCAAGCAGCCCCTCCACCGCCCCTCTGGCCATGATTTTGGTAAAGTCATCGGCATTCTTATTAATATAGGCTTCCAGACCATGGGTCAGGGCATCCATCCCGGATTCCACCATCACACTGTTCGGCATTGACAGTGCCAGCTCCCCATCCAGAATCGCCAGATCGGGAATAAAGGCCTTGGTCTTTAGCCCGATTTTGATATTCTCTTCCGGGAAGGTAATCACCGCTGCCCGGGTGACTTCCGAGGCCGTCCCCGAGGTCGTGGGGATGGCGACCAGTTTAATCCGCTCCCGTTTTTCCGGTGCCTGGCCATTTTTGATTGCCTCAATCGTTAATCCCGGGTATTCGCACATCAGCGTCATCACCTTGGCCGCATCCATAACCGATCCGCCACCAATGGCAATGACCACATCCGGATCGAAATCTTTCATCTTAATCAAGCCAGCTTCCACATCAGAAACACTGGGATTGGCTCCGATCCCGCTGAGGATATCATAAGCCTTAGCGCTCTCTTTTAAAAGGCCTTCGGCCCGTTTGATTGTTCCATTTCTGAACAAGGCAGACTTTCCGGTTACTAAAAAGAACCGCTGTCCATCGATCTTTTTTATGGCATCCAGTGTTCCTGGCCCGGTGATAATCTCATCGCCGCAAAATTTTAAACTGCTCATTTTTTCTCTACCCCCTTATCAAAATTCAAAATAATCCTGGTTCCTTTTTTTTCTTCACTTTCGATTATCATGCCAGCATGGTGCTCGTCCACAATCCAATTGGCAATCGATAGCCCCAGACCGGTGCCCCCCTCCGTTCGGGAACGGGCTTTGTCGACCCGATAAAACCGTTGGGTTACTTTGCTGATCTCGTCTTTGGGAATCCCGATCCCCTGATCAATAACTTCCACCGCAACGCCCTGGAGGGTCTGCTTTCCGATGATCCGAATAATGGTATTTTCACCGCTGTATTTGATGGCATTATCCAACAAAATCACCAGCAACTGGGTAATCTGTTTTTCATCCCCGGTGATAATCAGATCATCCTCCAGCTTATTGATCAAAGCAATTCCCTTTTTCCCGGCTATGGGCGCCATTTTTTCGCAAACCACCTTGATTGCATAAGTTAAATCCACCGGCTCCTGCTGTACCACCATGTCCCCGGAATCGGCCCGGGCCAGAAACATCAAATCTTCAACGATGTGCTGCATCCACTGGATTTCATCATAGGCGTTATTGATCCAGGTCAGCTGGCTTTCCACACTTTCATCGGTGCTGGCCTTAACCACTTCCAGATTTGTCTGAATCACCGCAATTGGGGTCCGCAGCTCATGGGAAGCATCCGCTAAAAATTCCTGCTGTCGTTCAACACTCTTTTTTATCGGAATCAGGGATCGGCCAGACAAAAAATAACCACCTAAAAAGGATAGTGATGCCCCAATCAGGATTGTAAATCCCACCATTTCCTGAGCATTTCCCAATAGCGACCGTTCCGAGGCCATATTTTTCATCGCTTGGACAATTTTTAATTCGCCATTTTTATTGACTACCGCATAGGTGCAAATTTTATAGTCTTTGTCACCCTGTTTATAATTGCTGATCAGATATTTTTCTTTGTTACCAGCAAAATAATGTTTCGATATCTCCACCAGTTTGGCCTCTTCAAGCGGCAGCGAATAGGACTGATCCAGAACGCCAAACTGTTGGTCAAAAATTACATAAGCGATATTATTCTGGACGAGACTGCGGGTATATTCAAAATAACCCTGCTTTTCTTCCTCGGTAACTGCTTCTCCTGCTTCCTGCCGTTCCAGATATTCAATTTCATTGGCCAGTTGGGAACAATATATTTTAAGATTGTTATTGACATTTGTCTCCACATCCATACTCAAAACGACATACAGAAAAATGGAAATAAATAATAGGAGTCCGATCAGGACTCCTGTATTCATCAGGGTAAGGTTGATCCGAAGCTTGTTAAGACTTAACATTCTCCTTCTCCTTTAAAACATAACCCAAGCCCCGAATGGTTTTGATATAAGCCTTAGAGTTATCCAGCTTTTTTCGCAGATAGTGGACATAAATCTCCACACTGTTTTCCATCGCCATGCTCTCAATTCCCCAGATTCGGTCCAGAATCTGCTCTTTGGAGATGGTCATGCCGGGATTTCGGATAAACATTTCCAGTAATTGGGCTTCCTTGGCAGTGAGTCGGTTTAAGACTTCATCGACATACAGTTCCCCGGAATTAATGTTCAGCGAAATATTTGAAAAGTGGATCACATTGTCCTGATAAACCTCCCAGGGTCGTCGGCCCAAAGCCCTTACCCGGGCAATTAACTCTTCCGTAACGAAGGGTTTAACCAGGTAATCATCGGCGCCCATATTCAGTCCATTCACCTTATCCTTGGTATCGTCTTTAGCGGTCAATAAAAGAATCGGAACATTTTTGCCCGCCTCCCGGATCGAACGCAAAATTTCCAGACCGGTCATTCCCGGCAGCATAATATCCAGAATAATCACATCATAGACATCGTTCTCGCTGAGCAGCTTCCCTTCAATCCCATCATTGACAACATCAACCAGGATTTTGTTTTTCTCAAATATCTTTCCTAATGCCGCCGCCAGAGGTTTTTCATCCTCAACTAAAAGAACTCGCATGATTTTTCTCCTTATAGATTGCTCTCGTTCTTCTTCTCCGGAAACACCTCTTTTAACAGTTCGTCCATCGGCAAAATATCCCCAGCTAACTGGGGTTCTTCAATAACCCGGCGACATTCCAGGAAAATCCGTACGGCCCCCTCATAGTTCTCCAGAAAATTATCCGCTTGCAGGATCTCCCGATCCATCAGATGGTAGATAAACAATCCCATAAAATAAACCTTATCCGGCTCGATATTTTTAAGATTTGCGTATTTAAAAAAGGCTGACAGGGCATTATCATCCTTATCCAGAATTTCTCCAGCGATTCGCACCCACTCTTGAGACAATGTCTCGGTAACAGCCTCCTTGAAGGCCACCCAAAGGATTGCCCGGGCCACTGAATCTTCAACAATATTGAGTGAACTTTGAACAGCTTCCGCCCCCCGGTTAAAGGCTTCGATGATTTTGGGAGCATAGGTAATCTGGCCCAGGGTATAATTTTTTCTCAGACCGGCATCCGTATCAATAAGCTTATTGAGTAGAATATCATCCTTTTTCAGCTCGTTTTGAATGACATACCACTCATCATAGATGCAGTAGGGAAGAAATCCAAAATCATTGAAAATATGGTTGATAATCCGCTGCACTTGCAGATACTTCTCCCGTTTGCGCTGTACTTCTTTCTGTTTTTTAAGAAAGGTCTCCATCTGATAATAGAGGTTATGGCGTTCAAAAAAACGTTCCATCTGGGTGATGGTTTCCGGTTCGTCGCTGTAAAAGATCAGTTCATCCAGTTCACGCTGTTCTTCCCCGAGACTGCGGCCGTTGTTCATAATCAGTTGCAAATATTGCTTATTTTCATAAGTCACCCGGTTACAGGGATGATAGAGGGGATTGGGGAAGGTTTCCGTGTAAATGAAAAACACCTGCCGGCTACGTCGGAAATAAATAATATAACCCTTGGTGGTGAAAAACCCCCAGCCTTTGTCACTTGGTTTATTGCCGTGTTTGATATTAAAGCCTTCGGCATACAGACAGTTCTTCAACAGATAGGTGACAATCTTTTCGTTATTGTCGATCCCCATATTTCGCAGGTTCTGTCGATAGTAAGCCCATAGCAACTCAATGGCGGTACCTTTAGGATCAAACAGCGCTTCCATCGAGAACATTTTTTGACTTTTTAGATTTTTGACGATACACAAAAGCAAACAATCCAAATGGATTGCCTCAATGAATTCGCCGGGTTTTATTTTTTCCAGATCCTCCACAACCCGGTCATTAAAATACTCCAGACTGTCTTTTTTCAGCTTATCCTGAAGCTTACTGGTCTTCTGGTTAAAACGATCAATGGCGTTAGCCACGGAAAACAATACACTTTCGGAAACAAGGGTCAAAACAACCTTTTTCTTCCGATCCCAGGGGTAGAAAACATTTTTGAGAATCACTTCATTGATAATTTCCGAAGATTGCACCTGATAATCCACCAATAAATCACTGGGGATCGAAATATAGATCAACTTGGGGTTGTCAAGCGTATCAATGATCAAACCCCGACGGCTTAAAAAGACATTCGCTTTAATCAGTTCTTCCTCAACACCGCAATTGACTTCCACTTCTTCTAAAAATTGCTCGTTCTGAATCATGTAGGCAATAAAATTTCGGGTGGTGTCCAAACCCTGCTCTTTTAAATTGGCTTCAAAGCCATAAAGCAACAATATGTGGACGATCCGGACAATGTCCCGTTGCCGATCAACGCCCCGGCTTTCTTTGGCTCGAATAAAAGTTTGATTGAGGGGCGAGTCTAATTGATAATAGTCTGGTGCCACCGAAAAGAGTGCTTCAACTGCCAGTAAGATCAGCAGATCTGCCTCGACCGAAACCAATCCATTTTTTTGAACATCCTTGTTTTTTTTAAGGTTGTTCATCATCCATTGATACATGTCATCCAGTTTTTCAATGCCCTTTTTCAAAACATTATTGCAATCACTACAAAGGCCTTCATACTTTATGTTTAACTTTTCATTTTCTATCTTATAACTTCTATCAAAAAAACCGATTGTTTTCCCACACTTATTACACGGCGTTTTCATTTTCTACAATCCTTCCCTGTCGTCCTGCTATCTTTTCTCTATATTCACAAATTTCACTTGTTTTTTAACAAGCTTCACCCATTATACGAATATCACTGAATATAGTTTACCATAAAACCGTGGTTTTTACTCAAAAAAAATAAAAGAGCAAGCTAATTTAAGATTGCTCTTTTATCGATTTAATTTGACTGTTTAAACCATTTCGATTGATTCAATGGTTCCGCCTCCAAGACAGATATTATCCTGGTATAAAACCACAACCTGTCCCGGGGTTACCGCTTTTTGAGGTTGATCAAATTTAACGTAGATCCGATCCGGAGCTACCCGAACCATTACGTCCTGGTCAGCCTGGCGATAGCGGAATTTAGCCGTGCATTTAAACTCTTTGGCAGGCGGATAGCCCCCCACCCAATTCATTTCGGTAGCTTCCAGCGACTTTGAATACAGGGCCGTATGGCTTTCTCCCTGGACGACCACCAATTCGTTCCGCTCCAGATCTTTACTGACTACAAACCATGGTTCACCACTTCCTTCGCCGCCAATTCCCAGACCTTTTCGTTGACCCAGGGTATAATACATAAGCCCCTGATGCGTCCCCTTCACATTGCCAGCCAGATCCACGATTTGGCCTGGCTGAGCGGGCAGGTACTGACTAAGAAACTGGGTGAAATTGCGTTCACCAATAAAGCAGATGCCGGTGGAATCTTTTTTTCTGGCCGTAGCCAGATTATTTTTTTCGGCGATATGCCGTACTTCTTCTTTTGAAAGATGTCCAATCGGAAACATCACATCAGCCAGCTCTTTTTGTCCCAGTTGGCAAAGAAAGTAGGTTTGATCCTTGTTATGATCAAAAGCTCTTTTTAACCGGTACTGTTCATTGACAAAATCAATTTGCGAATAGTGACCGGTGGCCAGGTAATCACCGCCAACAACCTTCAGCGCATAATCCAAAAAGCGTTTGAATTTTATTTCTCGGTTACAGAGAACATCCGGATTGGGCGTTCTCCCTTTTTTATACTCTTCCAGAAAATAAGAAAAAACAGAGTCGTAATATTCTTTGGCAAAATTCACTGTATAGTAGGGAATGTCAATGGCATCACACACCCGTCGCACATCATCATAATCTTCTGTGGCCGTACATACTCCCGATTCATCCTGTTCTTCCCAATTTTTCATGAAGACCCCGATGACCTCGTAACCACGTTCTTTTAACAATAATGCTGCAACCGATGAATCAACCCCGCCTGACATGCCCACAACGATTTTCATTTATGTTTTCCCCCTCCGTTTTTTCTACCGAATTCACGCTTTATTCTACTGGATTATTTCTTTTGCCATTTTTTTGGCTAATTCATTTAAATCTGCGACATCCTGTTCGTCTGGGGTGCCCTTAATCATCAAGATTTCATCAAGGGTATCCACCTTGGCATGCTCAATAAATTCATTAAAGCTTTTATCGGCACCACCGCTCCAGCTGTAATCGGCAAAAAAACCGACTTTGTGATTATCAACTCTAATTTCGCCCAATTTATAAAGCAGATTGGCCATTTTGGGGAAAATCTGTCCGTAATAAGATGGGGCACCTAAAAACAGACCTTTATATTTCCAGATATCCGAAACGATAAAAGAAATATCGGTTTTAGCCACATCATAGAGCTTCACCTCTTTGACCCCTTCATTCTTTAAGGCAATCGCTAAAGTCTCTGCCGCCTTCTGGGTACAGCCATACATCGAACCATAGGCGATGACAACCCCAGGATCAGTTTCTTTGGCGCTCATTTTTATGTACATATCCAAAATATGTTTAGGATTATCCCGCCAGATCAATCCATGTGAAGGACAGATCGTGTTGATTTCAATGCCACCCAGCTTATTGAGTGCTTTTAAGGCCTGTCCAGCCACCTTGCCCACAATACAGGCATAGTAACGACGGGTTGGCTCTTCAAACGCGTCCAGATCATTTTCTCCGTCAAAAATACTGCCGACTGGCGCCTTAAAGCTACCAAAGACATCCATGGAAAAGAGCACCTTATCCGTGACATCGTAAGTAACCATCGATTCCGGCCAATGAACCATCGGTGTCATGAAAAACTGAAGGGTGTGTTTTCCCAGACAAAGGGTATCACCTTCACCAACCTCGTGAAGGTTTTTCGTTATTTTATAAAAATTGTTCATAATCGGGAAGGTTTTTTTATTCCCAACGATGACCATCTCCGGATACTCAGCCAACAGATCAGTAATCCCACTGGAATGATCCGGCTCCATATGATTAACAATCAGGTAATCTACCTTTTTATCGCCAATCAGGGATTTGATTTTTTTTATGTATTCATCAGCTTTGATGGTTTTTACCGTATCGATAATGGCGACTTTTTCATCGTTGATCACGAAAGCATTATAGGAAACCCCTTCCTGATCAATTGGCCAAAGCCCCTCGAAAAGTGTTGTTTGATAATCATTCACACCGACCCAAAAAATATCGTCTTTAATTTTTACTGCATTCATTTTATTCCCCACTTTCCTGATGTTCTCTCGAAATTAAATATAACCTTAAATAGAAAATATTTCAAGAGAAAAAAACAGATAAACCGGAATGGATCTAGAGAATAAGCCAAAATTAAGCTTGGCCGATATGAATGAACACGTGGCAAAAAATAAAAAAGAGATGCATGCACACCTCTTTTTCAAGAAAATTAAGAAAGGAAATTAAAACGTTTTCACACCATGGATTTATTATAACCGATTACATTTTAAAAATCCAGTGCTTTTTTAATTTTTTTATGCATTATTTTAATTTTTTTTTCATTTACTGCCTTCGTTGCTTAACAAAAACTTAGAAAAATTTTTATCCTCCATTCTCATTACAGTTTTTTTGAAGCTGTGCTATAATGAATTCGATCAAGCATTTATCTGAAGTGAAAGGAGCTGGTTAAATGACTGAAACACGAGATTCCGTCTCTTCAACTGATTCACAATGGACCGAAAAAGAAATCAAAGAAGAGTTACGTCGTTTATTTCTGGGGGGCGATGACTGGAGTAAGGAAGCTTGCATGGGATACTTTTTAAAAACCTGCCAACGCACCAATCTGGACATCAAAACGACCCAAACCCTGGCGATCACCCTTTATCATCTGTTCGATGAATTGACCGTCAGCGATGCAAAAAAATTCTATTACAACGAATGTCACGCCATTTTATCCGGGCGCAATCATATTTAATTAGTACATTGTTTAAAGGGCTTTCTCCTGCTTACAGAGAAAGCCCTTTTTTGATACTGTTAATAACAAGTCCAACATGAACCATATTCGAACAACTTTGAGGTTTTTCAAGCTTTTTTGCCATATTTAAATATTTTAACACGTTTTACCTACATACTGGAATACGCCGAATATATATCAAATACTGGCAACATAATGGCAGCCAGAATGAACAGCACCAATCCTCCGAACACCAGCAGAATAAGCGGCTCCAATGATGTATGAAGGAGCTGAATTCGTGATCGAACCTCATCCGCATAAATGCGGTTCAAGGTATCCAGCACTTCCGGCAAAGACCCAGATGCTTCCCCGGTGGCCACCAATTGGCAAAAAAGTCTGGGGAAAACATCGCTTTCGGCCATTCCCTGGCTCAAACTTACGCCATTCGTTACCTTATTGCGCAGTTGACTCAGCTCTGTTTTAATGTATCGATTATCCGCTACACCTTCCAATCGTGATAATGCTACCAGCAAATCAATTCCACTTTCCAGAAACATACCCAGGATTGTCGCCATCCGGGCCAGACAGACTTTATGATTCAGGACTCCCACAAGCGGTATTCTTATCTTCAAACGATCCCTAAGCTTTGCCACCGTATCAATTTCGCAAAAGAACGCAAAACCGCCTGCCAGCCCCATCAGACTTAATAGAATGATTGGCCACCGGATACTTAAACTGTGACTCAGTCCCATCAGAAACCGGGTTGGACCTGGCAGTTCGGCATTCATTACTGTAAACATATCCGCAAAGGTTGGCAGTACCATGGTGATCAGAAAGATCAGCACCAATACAAATACCATACTCAGAACCATTGGATAGAAAAGCGTCTGTTGGAGCTGACGCCTATTTTTTTCTTCCGTGTCGTAATGCTCTGCCATTTTTAACAGGATCTCATTAAGATGTCCACTCGTTTCTCCTGCTTCCACCATAAAAATAAATAACGACGGAAATGACTTGGGAAAGGCGACCATCGCCCGGGAGAGGTTTTCTCCTGATTGAATGCGTTGGTGGACTCCAAAAATGTCCCGAGAAAAGCCGGGATTGGGAGTCTCACCACCAATGAGTTCCAAACATGTCAAAATTGGAATTCCGGCATTTAACATGATATGAAACTGTCGGCAGAAACGGCTAAAGTCACTGCCGGTTACTGAGCGAACCCGAATATTGAACTCTTTATTAAATAACTCGTCCCATTTCTTTTTTTCTCTGATTTCCAGTACAATCAGATTTTGAGCCTGAAGAACCTGGGCTGCCTCCCGCCGGTTTGAACCGGTTACCGTTCCACTGACGTCCGCACCCTGCCTATCCTTTGCTTTATAAAAATACCATTTTTCCATCGCTCCACCCTAACGATGCCACGCATTTTCGAATGATAAAATCTCCAACCCCTGGTTGATGGATGTATTTCCCAACAGGAGATGGCGCTTTAAGGATTCTTCAATGGGCTGAAGCCCTTCTTCAATGGCTACTTTACGAATTGTATCATAGTCCGCTCCTTGACCAATTACTTCCCGGATTCTTCTGGTGATTTTCAACACTTCCTGTACCGCGATGCGCCCCTGATACCCAGACCCATGACAAAGTGAACAGCCCACTGGATAGAAAAGCGCAACATCCTGATTCCCAATGCCCAACAGCTTTTTTTCTGCTTCACCTGCCAGCGCTTTTTTCCGGCAGTTTGGACATAGGCGCTTGATCAATTTTTGGGAAATTACCCCTCGGAGCGCTGCCGACAACAGGTAAAGGGGGATCTTCATATCCATCAACCGATTGATGGACGCAATGGCGTTATTTGTATGGATAGTCGATAATACCAGATGTCCGGTAATCGCCGCCCGGATAGCCGTTTCTGCGGTGTCTTCATCACGAATTTCGCCGACCATAATCACATTGGGATCCTGTCTCAGAATCGCCCGCAGGCCATTGGCAAAGTTCAGGCCGATTTTTTCGTTCACCTGAATCTGGTTGATATCGTCCATCTGGAACTCCACCGGGTCTTCGATGGTAATAATATTCTGTGTTCGGGGATCCATCCCATTTAGCAGACTGTACAGTGTGGTTGACTTTCCGCTTCCGGTGGGTCCACAAACCAGAATCATGCCATGGGGGGCTTCCAATAATTCCTTTAATAAACGTTTTTGTTCACTGGAAAAACCCAGATCATCAACTGAAACAAGAAAATTCTTTTGATCCAGCAGCCGCAGAACAATTTTCTCCCCGTGAATGGTCGGAATAATCGATAGCCGCACATCGATTTGCCGATGTTCATATGTGGTAGTGAAAGCACCATCCTGAGGCTGACGTTGCTCGGCAATATCGCAACCAGCCATTATTTTCAGCCGGGTAATTACACCCTTCCAGGTTTCTTTGCTAAGTAGCCCAACCGGTATTAAGACGCCGTCAATTCGAAAACGCACCTGAATTTTCTGAGGAAAGACTTCCATATGAATATCACTGGCACCTCGGGAAACACCTTCATCGATCAGATCATTAACTAAGGTGACGACAGTGGGTTCCGGGGCCGTTTCTTTATTTCCCCCCGCATTCATTAAATCCATGTTGTCCCGATAAACATGCGTTTGATGATAGTATTTGCCAATCAAACCCAGGATGCAATCCCGGGTGGCGACTAATAGTTTGAGCCGTTTATCAGCGATTCGTTTCACCTGGCGCAGGATTTCCTCATCGGTAGGATCGGCCATCAGCACCGTCAACTGATCTTCATCCTCCTGATTCAGAGGAAAAACCAAATATTTTTTAGCCTGTTCTTTTGAAAAGAATTTTATTGCCCGAAGCTCCAATCGATCTTTTTGTGGATTATATAACTCAAATCCCCATTCATTGTGAAAAATAGTCACTAAACGCTCCTGGGCAACTATCCGATCCTTAATCAATATATCTAAAACTGAATTCCCGGATCGCTCTGCTTCATCAATTCGTTCAGCTATGTTTTTTCGGGTAATTATCTGGTTTCTGAGAAGCATTTCCAAAACCAATTTATTTTCCTTCATTTCGCCTCCTCATGTCAGAGCTTATTCGTTCATCTCAATACTTGCAGTATAGCTGATTTGCCCATAAATATCCATACAAATCAACCATAGCCGGAATTTTTACCGTTGTTTCACTAAATTGATAGCACCTGCACCGCTTATTGTTCCTGATTTAACCTTATATTGCAAATCACTGGCCGATTCTATATAATGAGAGACAATGCATCGCTGCAAACATATTAATCTTAGGAGTCCCACTATGAACATCGTAATCGCCGGAGCTGGCAAAGTTGGTGAAGTTCTGTGCCGTGATCTGGCCAGTGAAAACCATAATATTATGTTGATTGAGCCAAATGAATCCCGGCTGGATCAGTTTATTAATCTCTATGATATCAGCGGTATTCACGGTAATGGCGCCATGTTTGATATTCAAACCGAAGCCGGCGTTGATACCTGTGACGTTTTTATCGCAGTCACCCGAAACGACGAAACCAACCTCATCGCTGCCATTACCGCCCGAAAACTGGGCGCAAAATTCACCGTGGCCCGGGTTCGTGACCCGGAGTATTCCAAACAAATGAGCTTTCTGCGGGAAAGTCTGGGGATCACTCTGATTATCAACCCGGAACTGGAAGCCGCCCAGGAAATTGCCCGGACCCTGATTTTCCCCTCGGCCCTTCAAGTCGAGTCTTTTGTGCACGGCCGGGTTAATATGATTGAGGTGGTCCTGCAAAAAAACACCGCCCCGGTTGATGTCAAACTCAAAGACCACAAAGGCCGCTTTGGTGATGTGGTCATTTGTATCGTCATCCGCGATGACCGGGTGATGATCCCCGACGGCGAAACGATTCTGCGGGCTGGCGACCATGTGATGGTGACCGGCAGTCCGGGCGAAGTCCGCAGCTTCAGCAAGCTCTGCCAGCCTGATCTCGATAAGATTAACTCTGCGGTCATCATCGGTGGCGGCAAGCTGACCGACTATTTATTAGCCCGGTTGGTCAAAATGCGCATGAAGCTAAAAGTGATCGAAATTGACACCGAAAATGCTGATCGGCTCGCCATCAAATACCCCCAAACCGAAATTATTTTTGGCGACGGTACCAAGCAGTCTTTTTTAAATGAAGAGCATTTTTCAGACTATGATGCCGTCATTCCTCTAACCGGAGTCGATGAAGAAAATATTCTGATTGCCATTTACGCTTACCGCAGCGGGGTCAAAAAAACCATTACCAAGGTTAATCGAACTGATTTGCTAAAGATTCTCGACAACGTTGGATTGCAGTCGATTATCACCCCCCAGCGACTGATCGCCAACCACATTATTCGCTTTATCCGATCAATTGAGAACTCCCAGGGTTCCAATGTCAGCGCCTTCTATCGGCTGCTGGACGGCCGGGTCGAAGTTTTGCAGTTTAAAGTCAAGGGCAACTGTTGTGAGGTGAATATTCCTCTGATTGATCTCAAAACAAAACCAGGGCTTCTGATCGCCTGTATCGTCCGTGATGGCAAGATCATCTATCCCCATGGTGCCATTCAGATTTTACCGGAAGATGATGTGATTGTTGTCACCACCAAGCACAAGAATTTTCAGGATATCGACGATATTTTTGAGAAGAACCGAGGCCAATAATGAATCATAAAATGGTCAGTTATATCCTCGGACGAATATTGTTTATTACCGGAGTCCTGATGGTCCCATCTCTGGTCGTGGCACTGATTTACCGGGAAGGCTGGCAGGGCTTATGGCCTTTCCTTCTGAGCATCGGGATTACTTGTGCCATCGGCCTGTTGATTAGCCTGAAAAAGCCGACCCGATCGGATTTTTTTGCCCGTGAAGGCTTTGTGGCCGTGGCGCTGTCGTGGCTGGCTTTGTCATTTTTCGGAAGCCTGCCTTTTATCTTGAGCGGGGCCATCCCCAATCCCATTGATGCCTTTTTTGAAACGGCCAGTGGTTTTTCAACCACCGGGGCCAGCATCTTAACCGATGTTGAAGCCCTGCCCCACTCACTGCTGTGGTGGCGCAGCTTTACCCATCTGATTGGCGGAATGGGCGTCCTGGTCCTGGCTCTGGCAGTCATGCCCAAAATTGAATCCGGTGATGTCTTTATCATGCGGGCCGAGGTTCCCGGTCCCACCTTTGGGAAAGTTCGAACCAAGCTGCGCAGTTCGGCCCGGATCCTCTATATCATCTATTTGTGCATGACTGCGCTCCTGGTTCTCTTGCTAGCCCTGGGTGGGATGCCGATTTTCGACAGCTTTCTCCATGCTTTCGGAGCAGCCGGAACCGGCGGTTTTGGCATTAAATCCAACTCGATTGCCTATTATAACAGTGCGTATATCGATTACCTGCTGGCTGTCAGTATGATTCTTTTTGGGGTCAATTTTAATCTTTATTATGCCCTGTTTTTTATGCACACAAAAAATATTTTTAAAAACGAAGAACTGCGCTGGTATCTTGGTTTTATTGCCGCAGGTGTGATCTTGATCTGTATCAATGTCAGTCCCCTTTATAGCTCGAATGGCCTGCTGTTGCGGGATGTCTTTTTTACGGTTTCATCAATCATTACCACCACCGGTTACGCTACCGCCAATTTTGATACCTGGCCGGTATTTTCTCATATCATTCTCATCTTTCTGATGTTTGTGGGCGGGATGGCCGGTTCCACCGCCGGTGGGATTAAGGTCAGCCGGATTGCTATTTACATTAAAACGACGATCCAGGAAATCCGGGTTAATGTCAGCCCCAACCGGCGACTGCCAATTCTCTTTGAGGGTAAACCGATCAGTGCCCTGCTCAGCCGCCAGACCAGTGTTTATCTGATCACCTATGCCTTTATGTTTGTGTTTTTTCTGATGATAACCGCCTTATCATCCCCCAACTTTATTACTGCCTTCAGCGCCGTTGCAGCCACCTTTAACAATATTGGACCCGGCCTTGACATGGTTGGCCCGATGGGAAACTACTCGGGCTTTAATAATTTGACAAAACTTACCCTGAGTCTGGCCATGATCATGGGGCGGTTGGAATTATTCCCGCTTCTGGTGCTGTTCAGTCCCCGCACCTGGCGCCGCGGATAATTTGTTAAATTCTGTAAAAAATCCCTGAAACCATAGACATGGTTTCAGGGATTTTTGCAGATTTATTTACATATCAAATTTTTTATGGATATGGACCATTGCTTCTTTGCCGCGTTCTTTATCAATCAGACAGGAAATCTTAATTTCCGAGGTGCTGATGGTCTGGATGTTGATGCCCAGTTCAAACAGCGCTTCAAAAAACTTGGAGGCAATTTCGGCATTGGCGACGATGCCGGTGCCGATTACTGAAAGTTTGGCAACGCCCTGATCGTATTCAACTTTTTGGGCATTGACCTCAAAGGCAAATTTCTGGGCTACCGAAACGGCTTCCTGAAGCTCATCCACATCGATGGTAAAGGAAATATCGTTAACCGATGTCCGGTTGACATTCTGTACAATCATATCCACATGAATATTAGCTTTTGCCAGGGCTGAAAACAGTCTAAAGGCAATCCCCGGTTGATCCGGCACTTCAAAGATTGAGATTTTTGCGATATTTTCATCAAGAGATACCCCTCGAACTAATACTTTTTCCATAATAACTTCCTCCTTAATAATGGTTCCTTCGTTGTGATTATAGCTTGATCGTACCACCAGCGGCACCTTGAACTTTTCGGCCATTTCGACCGACCGGGGATGCAATACCTTGGCCCCGGTACTGGCCATTTCCAACACCTCTTCATAGGAGATTTCATCAATTTTCGAGGCCTCTTCAACGATCCGGGGATCGGCAGTATAGACCCCATCAACATCGGTATAGATTTCACACAGCTCGGCTTTTAATGCCGCTGCCACCGCCACCGCCGAAGTGTCGGAACCGCCACGGCCCAGGGTGGTAATATCCTTGTTTTCGTTGATCCCCTGAAAACCGGCGACGATGACAATCTTACCGGCGGCCAGTTCCTTTTCAATCCGATGGGTGTGAATATCATTAATCCGGGCCCGTTTGTGAACATTGGATGTCACGATTCCGCACTGAGCACCGGTTAAGCTGACCACATCGTGGCCCGTCGCCTGAATCGCCATCGCCAGCAGCGATATCGAAACCTGCTCACCGGTAGCCAGCAGCATATCCATTTCCCGGCTGGGGGGATGATCATTGATTTTTTTTGCCAATTCGATCAGGTCATCAGTGGTATCGCCCATGGCTGAGACCACCACCACTACCTTTTTTCCTTTTTCCTTGGTCTCAATAATCCGACTTGCTACGCGCTTTATTCTTTCAACATTGGCGACACTGGAGCCACCATATTTCTGTACGATTAGATCTTGCATTTACCTCAGTCACTCTTTCCTTATTCATAGATCCGGGCATAAAAACATTCAGGCACCGTTTCTTTTAATTTTTCTGCCATTTTATTAAAATCATTGGCGGCAATGGCGTTTGTCACCACATAGACCTGATTATCATTAACAATGACGGTTTTTCGGGCGGCCACCGTTTCCACGGCAGTCAGCACCTGATCAAGCATTTCTTTGTCAGCCAGATTTGCTCGTAAATAATATTTACCTTTAAAAATGTCAGTACCCATTTTATTGAGATGGCGGTTAAGCCGCAGCGGTTTGGGCAAATTCTGTTCCCCGACAATATTGAGGATATAGAGGACATCGCCAACAACGGCATTGGCAGTCGCGTCTTTCCCGGCACCTTTGCCATAAAACTGCAGCTCGCCGATGATATCCCCGGTAATCGAGATGATATTAAACTCACTGTTGACGTTACTCATAATCGAAGCTTCCTTAAACAGCACCGGCTCCACGGTGGTATAGACATTTTTTTCATCCAAAATGGAGTGTCCCAGATACTTGACCACGTAACCCATCGATCCGATCATCTCGATATCAGCAGCCCGAATATCGGTGATCCCCCGCTTATATACATCTTCATCGCGAATGATGCTTTCATAGGCCATCGATGAGAGAATCGAGAGCTTCCGGGAGACATCGTACCCTTCCACATCGGCCGTCGGATCCGCTTCAGCAAAACCAATCGACTGGGCGAGGGCCAGGGTATCGCCAAAATCGGCTCCTTCTTCGGTCATTTTGGACAAAATAAAGTTGGTGGTTCCGTTTAGAATCCCTTTGATTTCGGTCACCCGATTGATTTTCATTTCTTCTTTTAAACTGCCGATGATCGGAATCCCGCCGCCAACAGACGCCTCGTAACGCAGGACCACGCCATTTTCTTCGGCTAACGTCAACAATTCCTGAAAGTACTCGGAGATGACAGCCTTATTGGCGGTCACGACATGTTTTCCCGCCCGGAGACATTCCTTGATCATTTCATATTCAAAGTCCATGCCACCCATCAGGGCAATCACCAGACCAATACTTTCGTCTTCCAGGATTTCACTGGGGTGGGTCACAATTTTTCCGACGGTATCGCCCAAATCTTTGGATGCATCCCGTTCCAGCACCTTGGTAATGACCGGACTTGACCTGCGTGACTCCACATCGGTAAAATTACCAGCAAACTTGCCTTTATTTAAATTGATGAGTTCATAGACACCAGAACCAATGGTCCCAAAGCCTAAAAGTGCGATATTCAATAAAATTCACCTCGTATATGTATTTATTCTAAAAACACTTGTTTTTTCAGTGAAAACATTCTATCATATAGCTAGGGGTTATTCAATACCCTCCCGGGAATAAATTTTTCCGATTTTTCTCGGCACACCATATTTTTTTGGAGGAATTACATGAAAAAAGGCTATAACAGCACGCGATCCAAAGACATCAACGTTACTGCATCCCAGGGCATCCTGCAAGGATTGGCTCCGGATGGTGGACTCTTTGTCCCCAACTTTATTGATCAGATTAATTTAGACCCAACCCAATTTATCGGAAAAAACTATGGCGAGATGGCTAAGGCGATCTTCTGCGCTTTTCTTGATGATTTCAGCGCCAAACAAATTGATGATTCGATTCAGGGCGCTTATTATTCCGGTAAATTTGAAGAAAAGGAACCGGTTGCTCTAAAAAAAGTCAACGACCGTTATTTTCTGGAACTCTTTCACGGGCCCACCTGTGCCTTTAAAGATATGGCTCTGACTATTTTACCATATCTGATGGTAGAGTCCATGAAAAACGTCAATAACCAACAGAAAATTATGATCTTAACCGCCACCTCCGGTGATACCGGCAAGGCCGCCTTAGAGGGTTTTGCCAACGTCCCGGACATCAGCATCATCGTCTTTTACCCCAAGGATGGGGTCAGCACCGTTCAGGAGAAACAAATGCTGACTCAAATCGGAGATAACACCTGTGTGGTCGGTGTCGACGGCAATTTTGACGATACCCAAAATGGTGTTAAGCTGATTTTAAATGATCCTCAACTGGCGGCTGAACTGGCTAATGCCAATGTGATCTTTTCCTCAGCTAATTCGATTAATATCGGCCGGCTGCTGCCTCAGGTGGTTTATTATTTTTACAGCTATTATGAACTGCTTAAGCGGGGTGAAATCCAGCCGAATGAAAAAATAAATTTTGTCGTCCCGACTGGGAATTTCGGCAACATTCTGGCCGGTTACTATGCTGCGCTGCTGGGCTTACCGATTAACAAGCTGATCTGCGCCTCCAATGCCAACAAGGTTTTAACGGATTTCTTTAAAACTGGCAGTTATGACCGCAATCGGGATTTTTATAAAACCTCGTCACCATCCATGGACATTCTGATTTCCAGCAATCTGGAGCGGCTACTTTACGATGTCTCCGGCGCCGATCCCGATGCTGTCAGTGATTTGATGGCCCAGCTTAAAAATCAGGGTGCTTATCAGACTTCACAAACCCTGATGGAAAAAACCGGTCTTTTCTATGCCGGTACTGCCAACGAGACTGAAACCGCCCAGGCCATCAAAGCCATTTTTGACGACAGTCATTATCTGATGGATCCCCACACCGCCGTTGCCAATAAGGTCTATGACGACTATCTCAATGAAACCGGAGATACCACCAAAACGGTGATTGTCTCTACCGCCAGCCCCTACAAGTTCGGCCGTTCGGTTTATGAAAGCATCTTCGGTGACTGTGACTGCAACGATTATGAGCTGTTAAATATTCTGGCACAAAAAACCGGCACCACCATTCCCAAGCCATTAAAGGATCTCGACAAAAAAGCCAATCAGCATCAGGGTCAATGCGATAAAACCGACATGTCCCAGGCCGTTCTTGATTTTTTAAATGATCAGGTGGACAAAAATGATTAAGGTTCAGGTACCGGGAACCAGTGCCAACCTCGGCCCGGGGTTTGATGCCTTCGGTCTGGCGCTGTCGATTTATAATACCTTTAGTTTTGAAGAAAAAAATGACGGCAAGCTGACAATCCGAGGGGTGGAGCGGAAGTACCAAAGCGATACCAACCTGGTTTACCGTTCGATGCAGAAGGTCTTTAAAAAAGTGGGCTACCGTCCCCGTGGTCTTTATATCCATACTGCTGTCGATATCCCCATCAGCCGGGGTCTAGGCAGTTCGGCCACCTGCATCGTCGGGGGACTTTTTGGCGCCAATGCCCTGATTGGATCACCCTTATCCACAGAGGAACTGCTTGATATGGCGGTAGAACTGGAAGGCCATCCCGACAATGTCGCCCCGGCCATCTTCGGCGGCCTGGTGGTATCAATGAACGATCACGGCAAAAACATCTATATCAAGAGCTCAGTACATCCCAGTTATGAGTTTTATGCCCTGGTGCCGGACTTTCCCTTGTCGACATCCGATGCCCGCCAGGTTTTGCCGAAAAAAATCAGCTTTGCCGATGCCACCCATAATCTGCCCCGGGCCACCATGACCTATCTGGCTTTAACCAATGGGTCAGCTGATATTTTAAAGCTGTGTATGAAGGATCGCCTGCACCAGCCCTATCGTAAAAAACTGATTGCCCACTACGATGTGATTACCAAAAAAGCCCGGGAAATGGGCTGCCTCAACACCTGTATCAGTGGGGCCGGGCCCACCATTCTGGCGATTAATTCAGTCGATAACCCCAGCTTTCAGCAGGACATTGTTGGTTATTTAGCGGAAAAAGCACCAGGCTGGCAGATTATTCCCCTGGCGCCTGATCATACTGGTGTCCAGATTTTGGGAGGTTAAGCCGATGATTAAAGATTATCTGATTGTTAATAAAAAAATACTGCCCGATTATTATTCCAAGGTGGTGGAAGCCCGGATCCTAATGGAGTCCTCCCAGTGCAAATCGGTCAGTGATGCGGTCAAAAAGGTCGGCATCAGCCGCAGCACCTATTATAAGTATAAAGACTATATTTTTACCCCTTCGGAAAACTATGGCCGGAAGTTCACCCTGTCGTTTAAGTTGGATGACCAGCCCGGAATCCTTTCCAATATTTTAAATATTCTTCGGGATCATAAGACCAGCATTATCACCATTCATCAGGATATCCCCATTAACCAGGCCGCCATTGTGATTGTGACTCTGGACGGCAAAGATCTGATCTTGACTATCGATGAATTGATGGCCATACTGGAAGCCCTGGATGGCGTTCACGGTGTTCATCTGATTGCGATGGAATAAATAAAAGCCCCATTCTGAAAAATCAGAATGGGGCTTTTTGACAACACAAAACGTGTTTCCACTTTAATAAAGCTCAATCGTATTTGATAAACTGTCCTCACTGGAAAACCAGTAATAAGATCCCAACACATCATCCATCAGATCTTCAGCAACGCCGATGGTATTGGCGTCGGTTATGGCATAATGAAAATACTTTTCTCCGGTATTCAGGGCTACTTCCAGATCGTCAACAAAGCGGTTTTCCTCGCTTTTTTTGTTGAGGTCATAGAGCTTATTTTCTTTGACAAAATAATTGGCTGCCGTAGCGGTAAACTCCGGGTAGGCAATCAAGGTCTGATCGGGATGATGCGATTTAAGCAATTCCGCCGTGGTGACACAGAAATAGTCATAGAAGATGCTCTTTTCCGGCTCAGCGTTATCAGCAATGTTAAACTCCCCCCAGGTGGCATCCAGGTAATAATACTCCCCATCAACCCGCACCAGGTTCCAGGCATGGGCCCCCTGGCCAATGGCCTCACCGGCCACATAGGAGCACTCAATCCCAGTTCGCTTTAACAGATATTGTATCGCTTTGGAATAACCCGCACAGACTGAGCCCTTTTTCCCGAAGACGCTGTAGATGTTTTGATCATCCTCAAGGTCTTCCTGATAGATGGTGTTTTTGATTACATATTCATAGGCATATTTGACTTTGTCATAGTCGCTCATGCCGCTTTTTATACCCCTGCTGTATTCCTGAAAAGCCGCTTCAATTTCGGTCTGCCGTCTTTCTTTCTCGGCTTCATCGTAGGGATATTCAACCATCACCTTGCTGACCTTCTGATTGCCCTCATCAAAATAATAGGAAAACTCCCCGGCCCAAAATATTTCCGGATAGTCATAATCGATGGCCGCCAGAACCCGCTCGATTTCTTCAGTATCGACTCCACTGACTTTCACCTCGGTATCAAAATCGGTGAGCATACCAACCACTCTGGCATAGGCCTGTTTTTCATTATCCTCCAGAAAGGCATAGCCATCAAAGGCCTGCTGCTGACTGGCGGCGATTTCTTCATTCTGCTGAGCTTGACTATCCTCAAAAAATGACTGGATATCCATGCCGCCAACCAGATCTTCCAAAGCCAGATAGGCCCCGGCTGCTACCAGTAAAATAATCAGCATTGAAATAATGATGACTGCAACTACTTTTCTTCCGTTATGATTGCTCATGCCTGTTGCCCCCTTGTGTGATCTCTTTTCTTTATTACCCTTTATTTTAAACATCTGCATTTATTATCCCGAGATTTATGCCAAACAGTAAATAATTTTACCACAAATTCTTATGGACACCCTAAACTTTTATGACCTATACTTAAGTAAGGATAAAGAAATCTTAAGGAGGCTACTATGCCAACGTATCACCCAATCACCTGCACAACGGCTCTGCATGAATTGAAGCGAAAAACTCCCTATGGCTGGGATTTAAATATTTTTAAGGGCTGCAGCCATGGCTGCCGCTACTGCTATGCCATGGGAACCCATGGTTTTAGCGGCCTTGCTGATTTCACAACCAACATTTCGGTCAAGACCAATATCGTCGACGTACTGGAAAAACAACTCGCCTCGCCAAACTGGAAACGGGAAATCATCAATATTGGTGGCGTTACTGACAGCTATCAGCCAGCGGAAGCCCAGTATCAGCTGATGCCGGAAATACTAAAGCTCCTGATCAAATATAAGACCCCGGCGATTATCTCCACCAAATCAGACCTGGTGCTCCGGGATTATGACCTGATTGACCAATTGTCCCGGATTACCTATATCAATGTTGCCGCCACGGTGACGACTTTAGATGAAGCTGTCCGAAAAAAAATCGAGCCCGGCGCTGTCTCCAGTTCTGCCCGTTTTGCAATGCTCAAACAATTTAAAAAAACCAATGCCTCCATCGGTCACCATCTGATGCCGATTATTCCCACGCTGACCGATGATTCCGAGACCCTTTCGGCTTTGTTTGCCGCCGGCCAGGATGCCGGTATCGATTATGTGCTGCCCGGCGCCCTGTATCTGCGGGGAGCCACCAAGCCAGCCTTTTTTGACTTCATTAAAACCAACTATCCCGAAAAATACGATACCCTGTGGAAGCTCTACAAAAAAGGCGGCGCTCCCAAAGAATATAAAGACGAACTCTATGGCCGACTCAATCCCCTGCGTCAGTCCTTTGGTCTATCCAATAGCTACAGCAAACCGATTAAAGAAAAGCTGAAGGTCTATCCGCCATCAGAAGAACAGGTTTCCTTTTTAACGCCCTAATTATATCCAGCAATAGATACTAATCACCCGGTTTGGGATTGAATTCTTTTAAAAAAGATGTTAGACTGTAATCAGACTACAAAAAGGAGTAAAGAGGATGCGTAATTTATCTTGCTAAGAAACAATTGGAAAGTGTTTTCAAAACCTGCGGTTAAACCGCTTGTTTTGGTGCGCTTAAGCAAGAGAATTACAAGAAAAGCACTGCCTCTCTAGCACCATCAACTCCTTATTTATGGATTTTTTGGGCTGCCCATCATTGAGCCGCAGGATAATTTTCTTGCGGTTTTTTATGTGTCCAAGCTACTGTTATCTGGCTTGGCAAGAGAGGTACAATGATGTCACAAATTTCCATATCACATTTAAGCTTTAACTACGAAAGCAGTTGCGAAAATATTTTTGAAGATGTTTCCTTTACCATCGACACAAACTGGAAACTGGGTTTTATCGGCCGTAATGGTCGCGGCAAAACGACCTTTTTAAAACTTCTGATGGGTCTTTATGACTATAGCGGCGTGATCGCCGCAGCGGTCGATTTTGAATATTTTCCTTTTGCAATCAAGAACCCTTCCCAACTGACCCGCACTCTTGTCGATGAGATTTATCCTGATTACCCGCTCTGGGAACTGCAGCGGGAGCTGTCGCTACTGAACCTGGATGCAGCGCTGCTGGAGCGGCCATTTAGCAGCCTGAGCCGGGGCGAGCAAACCAAGGTATTACTGGCGGCCTTATTTTTAAAACCAAATCAATTTCTCTTAATTGATGAGCCGACCAATCATCTCGATCTGGAAGGTCGACGTGTTGTCAGTCAGTATTTGAAAAAGAAACCGGGTTTTATTCTGGTTTCCCACGACCGCACCTTCCTGGATAATTGCGTCGATCACGTCTTGTCGATTAACAAAATGAACATTGAGATTCAAAAAGGCAACTATTCCAGCTGGCTTCTTAATAAACAGCGTCAGGATCAGTTTGAATGCAATCAAAATAAAAAACTCAAACAGGAAATCGATCAATTAAAAACCGCTGCCAAACGCACCGAAAATTGGTCGAATGCCGTTGAGAAGTCAAAAAACGGACAACGGGTTTCCGGCCTTCGCCCGGATCGGGGCCATATTGGTCATCAGTCTGCGAAAATGATGAAACGCTCCAAATCGCTGGAAAAGCGTCAGCAAAAGAATATTGAGTCAAAAGAAAAGTTAATGAAAAATATCGACTGGAACGACAGTCTCAAGATACGGCCCCGGGCTTATCAAAAAGAGCGGCTGATTTCGGCCAACCACCTGTCCCTTTACTATGATGACCGCCCCATTCTGAACGATTTAAATTTTACGATCAACCAGGGCGACCGGATTGCCATCGTCGGTCCGAATGGCTCGGGTAAATCCAGTTTGCTTAAACTGCTACTGGGCCAGCCAATCAGCTTTTCCGGCAATCTGGAGCTGGGCAGTCAGCTGCAGCTATCGCATATTCCGCAAGACACCGACTTACCAACCGGTGATCTTCGTGATTTTTCCCGCTGCCAAGGGATTGACGAAAGTCTCTTTAAAACCATTTTGCGAAAGCTGGGATTTAACCGGGAGCAATTTGAGAAAAACCTGACTAGCTTTAGTGAGGGGCAAAAAAAGAAAGTCTATTTAGCCCGCAGCCTTTGTCAATCGGTCCACTTATATTTATGGGACGAACCGCTTAATTATATCGACGTCCTCTCCCGGTTGCAGATTGAGGAGCTTTTGCTACAGACCCCGCCAACGATGATCTTTGTGGAACATGACCGATCCTTCATTGACCATATTGCGACAAAAATTATAGAACTATAAAACAATTTACCAAAGGAGTAACCCATGCATCTACGACCAAAACCCTGGGCCCGCCCGGAGCTGGAAGCTTGTGGCTTTTTTCAGGCCACACCGCCGGTTCATCGCGGCCAATGGCACCACTTATTTAAGAAAAAGCAGCCCCTTCATATTGAATTGGGCTGCGGAAAAGGAACCTTTATTGCCGAACTGGCCAGCCGCCATCCCGAAACCAACTATCTGGCCATTGATCTGATTGACGCCGTTCTGGGTTTAACCAAACGTAATATTCAAGCAGCCTACGCTGACAAGAACCAAGCCATTGACAATGTCCAGATCATGTCCTGGGATATTGAACGGATTGATATGATCCTCGCTCCCGAGGATGGGGTCGAGCGGATTTACATTAATTTTTGTAATCCCTGGCCTCGCCGCCGCTTTCATAAAAAGCGGCTGACGCACACTAAACAACTGGAAAAGTATAAAAAACTCTTAGCTGAAAATGGCGAGATTTATTTTAAAACTGACAGTGATGATTTATTCCGGGATTCCATCAAGTATTTAGAATCCGCCGGCTTTACCATCACAACTTTAATTAATGATCTTCACGCCGCAGACTATTCCGACAACATTGAAACCGAACATGAAAGAATGTTTAGTGACCAGGGGATTAAGATAAAGTTCTTAATTGCCAGCTTAACTTAGCTCTGAACTTAAAAATTAAACTCCGCCGCCCAATCAAAATCACCAGATGCTTCCACACTTTTAGGCCAATGTTCACACCAATGTGGCACTAAAGGATTTTGTACCCGATCCAGACTGGGGGTATAGGGTTTAATATCCAACACCGGGGTGCCGTCATTGGCATCAATGTAGGGAATCCGGATGATCCCTTTTTGATAATCGATTTCCAGCACCGAAACCGGGCTTAAGGCAATGGGGTTGGGCCGAATCGGTGAGCGGGTGGCAAATACCCCCATTACCGCCGGGGCCTGTTTATAGGGCTGGGGGCCGGAAAGAACCTTCCTGGCCGCTTCATTATCAAACTCACTGAACCACCAGAAAACATTGATGTGCGAGAACCCGTTCAGTCCTTCCAGCCCTTCCCGATAGGCTTCTTCCAGTTCAATAAAGATCTCCTCCCCCTGAACACGAATGGTGCCAATTGGTTTTACGTAACCTTGTTTCATTTGTTTACCTCCATAACTTTATTATATTCTTATTCTAGACCCTGACACCATGTGAGAGTCAATAAGAATCATAATTATATAATTGAAAGAAAGCACCTCTACTAAACTTAATCGAAATCTCTTTAATCCTGAAAAATGCATTAATATTAGTGTCCAATTAAAAACCACTGATTACAAAGACTCTCAAGGTCTCACATAATCAGTGGTTTTTTAATAGCGGTATTATTCTTATTGATTTAAATAAGGGCTTCAGCCTTTGTTGCCGTAAATACAAATTTCCCGTCAATAACTTTTGCACTGCCAGTAAAACGACAACCTTTGGCTCCACCTTCAAATTTTTGAGCTGCCAGCAACATCGCACAGTCGTTTTTCTTGATATTTTCCTGCGTAACCTTCATTGCATAGACGCCCACCGAAACAGTGTCCCCTTCAACTGTACCACCTCCAACAATAATTGGGTGTGGGCTACCATCGGGACACATTGTTACAATTGTCAGGAACGCCGAGTTTTCGATAACACTTTTCATTTCTTCATTAATAACCATTTCAATTCCTCCAAAGTTTAGTATAGCAATTGACTCCGTAATTACTACCTGATACAATTATAATACTAACTTAAATAGCTTGTAAACTACGCAAAAAAATATGATCAAATACGAAAATAGAAAGTAGATAAGAAAAAAATGACTATCTCTGAAAACACAACTTCCTTATGTTCCGGAAACATCTGCCCATGCCAAGAAAAATGCCCACTTTCAGCTGCTCTTGAAATCATTGGAGGTAAATGGAAGATTCCCATCCTGTGTGCACTGTATAACGACGGGCCGACACGTTATAATGCGTTAAGAAAAAAAATTAAAGGCGTAACCAACACCATGCTCGCTTCCTCACTGAAGGAACTCGAAGCGGATGGTCTCATCCTCCGCACACAATACAACGAAATGCCCTTAAGAGTCGAGTATGAATTAACCAAAAACACGAATCGTCTTATTCCGATTCTGGGAAGTCTTTCTGCATGGGGCAAGGACATAAAAAACTGATTAAAAATCTATAATACTATCTCCCATGTTTTAATTTGCTTTTTCCAATCCAATCTGAATTTCGGTCAGGTAATGAGCCGGGTTTTCCTCATTCCAGGGCCCCCGGTGACAAATCTGTCGGTTATTTCCTTTCATTCTAAACCCACCATGCTCAGTCAGCCAATAGGCCAGTGAACGATAGACCCCGGCAATATTTTCGGCGGAATTTGCTCCACCGAATACAGGCGATAGCCACTATAAGGATCCGTCTTCGCCGGTTTTAACAAATTATTTTCGTCATAATAACGGAGCATCCGAATCGATACCTGGGTTAGCTTAGAAAACTCACCAATTTTAAACATTTCTACCTCTTATCATCTGCTTTGATTCTGGTGACTATCTATACAAACACCATTTGGATCAACACCATGTAGACCAGCGTTCCCCCGCCAATACTAAGCAGATTATTACGCTTCCAAATGTGCAGCAGCGCCACAATGGCAACCGCAATAAACTCGGGAAAACCATGGGGTGCCACCATCACACTGACGCCTTTTAAACAATAAACCACCAGAATGGCAATCACCGCCGGTGGGAGCAGATCACCCAGGGTTTTAACCAGAGCGGGTACTTCCTTCCCCCCGCCAAACAGGGCAAAGGGCAAAAAGCGGGTCAGGAAGGTGCAGGCGGCCACCACCAGAATTACCAATAACGGCGTTAAAAATTCTGTACTCATTGACACACCTCCTGATTCTCGCCGATTTTAATGCTGTTTTTAAAAACCAGCAGCAAGCATACCGCCGCAATCAGCGCTGGCAGAATAAACGCCCCAGGCCCAAAGATAAACAGCGATGCCACCCCACAAATCGTCCCCAGCAGTGCCGGTAAATGGGATTGATAACTGTACCACTGCTCAATAAAAATTACCACAAACAGAGCCGTCATGGCAAAATCAATGCCGGTAGTATCAAAGCCGATGAAGCTGCCGATGACTGCCCCAAGGGTACAGCCAATAATCCAGTAGCTCTGATCCAGGGCCGCTACGGTAAAAAAAACCTGTTTCTCATTTAGTTCTTTGGGAATATTCATCCCACAAAGTAGCGAATAGGTTTCATCAGTCAGCGAAAAAATCATATACCAGCCCCATTTTCCCATCGCTTTGAATTTCTCAATAAAGGATAATCCATAAAAAATATGACGGCTTTGTACCGACAGGGTCAGGACAATCAACGACAATAATCCCATTCCGCCACCCAGTAATCCAATTAATACAAATTGCATCGAACCGGCGTATATAATCAGACTGATAAAGAATGCCCAGATGAAATTGTATCCGGCTTTTTCCAGCAGAATGCCGAAGGCGATGCCCATGAAAACATAGCCGAAAAGTACCGGCACAGTTTGGACGAAGGCAAACTTTAACGTCTCTTTAAATGCTTCTTTTTTCTTGGTTGTATTCAATTTTCTGCTCCTTATCTTAATTTTCCTTAAGTTACTGAACTATTATAGCATAAATTTTTGTGTTAATGCTTTTCAAAAGTTTTTTACCTTGCATAATTCTGCTCTTTGTTTATAATATGTTTACTTAAGTAAATTAACTATTATGGTGATTAACTGTTATCTCAGTTAATCATTAATCTGCGAAAGGAGTTATCATTGAATTTAAATGGACACGATCTTTTTAAGGCATTTCATCGCATTAAAAAATCAAGCATGGGGCGAATTCATAAAGAATTTATGCAGGATCTCAAACCCCATGAGTTTTTTATGTTAAAAACCCTTAAAAAAATGTATGACGAGGAACAAAAAACAGCCCTGACTAATAATCTTCCGCTGGCCCCTGGGGTTAAAATTTCCCAGCTCAGTCGAGAAACCGCCATTTCCATGCCCGGTGTTTCTCAAACCATTTCTACTCTGGAAAAACATGGCTATGTACAGCGGATCGCCTCCAGCAAGGATCGCCGTCTGGTTTACGTTAATCTCACTGATGCTGGGCGTCAGCTGGAAACCGATGTATCAAAATCCTGCTTCCAAATCTATGACGAAGCCGCCACCCTGCTGGGCGAAGAAGATACCCGCGCCCTGGTACTTTTGTTAGACAAGTTAACGGTCGCCTTTGATCAGATTGATCGAAAACAAGGTGACCAGAATCAAAATGAAAAAGCCGAAAGGAAAACAACATGATCAAGCTTTCACGTTATTTAAAACCCTATCTGGGGGTGCTTTTCATTACCCTGGTGCTGCTTTTTGTGCAAGCAATATCCGATCTGAATCTGCCCAACTATATGTCCGATATTGTCAATGTCGGTATCCAGCAAAACGGGATCGAGCATGCCACCCCGGAAGCCATCAGTGAAGACGGCTATACCCTGATGACAACCTTTATGACTGCGGATGATCAGCAAACGGTAGCCGATAACTATCTACTGATGAGCCCGGAGGATACCAGTAATCCCAATTATGAGAGCACCCTGGCAAAATTTCCGGCATTGGAAACCGAGAGTATCTATGTGCTGACCGATCCTTCCGAGCAAACCTTTGCTACGCTAGACCCCATTTTTGGCGAAGCTACCTGGACCTTTATTAATTACATGCGTTCGCTGGATACCGGAGCCGCCGATGCCAGCGCGTCCGAAAGCATGACAGACCTGGATTTTACCCAGATTTATGCAGCTCTGCCAATGCTGACGCAGTTGCCTTCATCAACCTTTGATGAGGCCCGGGAACAGGCTGCCCAAACTCCAGAATCAATGCAGATTCAGACCGCCGTTCAATTCACCAAACAATTCTATATTGAACTGGGTGTTGATGTTGGTGCGATACAGAATCTTTATATCTTAAAAATTGGTGCCCTGATGCTGCTGTTATCGTTGATTGCCGCCCTGGCATCAATTTTAATCGGCTTCTTTTCAGCCCGCATCGCTGCCGGGGTTTCCCAAAACCTCCGCCAGGATGTTTTTAGAAAAGTTCAGTGCTTCTCGAATACCGAATTTGATAAATTCTCGACCGCCTCACTCATCACCCGAAACACCAATGACATCACCCAAATCCAGACGATGCTGATTATGGGTATCCGGATTCTCATCTATTCACCGATTTTGGCCATTGGCGGGATTATTATGGCACTGCGTCGAACCACCTCAATGGGTTGGATTATCGTTGTCGCCGTTGTGGCGATTATGCTCCTGATTGGGGTCGTTTTTACCGTTGCCATGCCCCGTTTCAAACTGATTCAGAAACTGGTTGATAAATTGAATCTGGTCACCCGGGAAAGCCTGACCGGTTTGATGGTCATCCGGGCTTTCGGTAACCAGAAATTTGAAGAAAACCGCTTTGATCAGGTTAATAAGGATACTACTGCCAATAATCTTTTTGTCAACCGGGTGATGGTCTTTATGATGCCAACGATGATGTTTATCATGAATGGTGTGACCCTTCTGGTTGTCTGGGTCGGTGCCCAACAAATCGCCGATGCCGCCATGCAGGTTGGTGATATGATGGCCTTTATGCAGTACACCATGCAAATTATCTTCTCCTTCCTGATGATGTCGATGATGTTTATCATGATTCCCCGGGCAGCTGTTTCCGGTGATCGGATTCAGGAAGTGCTGGCGGTCAAACCCAGCATTGTCGATCCGGCTACCCCCAAAGAATTGCCGCTGAAGGCCCAGACTACCCTCGAATTTGACCACGTCTCGTTCCGCTACGAAGGTGCCGAGGAAGATGTCCTTCATGATATCAGCTTTATTGCGAATCCCGGCGAAACCACAGCCTTTATTGGGTCCACCGGGTCGGGTAAATCAACTCTGATCAATCTGATCCCCCGCTTCTTTGATGTGACTGCGGGTGTGATCAAAATCGATGGTCTTGACATCCGGGAGGTTACCCAACATGATCTGCGGGAAAAAATTGGTTACATTCCTCAAAAAGGGGTGCTTTTTTCGGGCACGATCGCTTCCAATCTGCGCTATGGCAATCAAAATGCCAGTGATGACGATCTGGCCCTTGCTGCTCAAGTTGCACAGGCCGCCGACTTTATCGAAGGCAGTCCTGATGGTTTCGAGCGGGAAATCGCCCAGGGTGGCAGCAATGTTTCCGGCGGTCAGAAGCAACGGCTCTCGATTGCCCGGGCACTGGTCCGCAAACCGGATATCTATATTTTTGACGACAGCTTTTCGGCTTTGGATTATAAAACCGATGTGGCTCTGCGCCGGGCTTTAAAAGAATATACCGGCAACAGTACCGTACTGATTGTCGCCCAACGAATCAACACGATTATGCAAGCGGAACAGATTATCGTTCTGGATCATGGCCGAATCGTTGGCAAGGGAACCCATCATGAACTCTTAAAAAGCTGTGCCACCTACCAGGAAATTGCATCCTCACAATTATCAGAGGAGGAACTAAACATATGAGCGATCAAAAAAACATTAAAATACCCAAACGAGGTAATATGGGCGGCGGAATGGGCCGGGGTCCCGGTGGCCCCGCTGGCATGATGCCCGGCGAAAAAGCCAAAGATTTTAAAGGTAGCCTTAAAAAACTGGCCCGTTATCTGTCGGTCTATAAAATCAGACTCTTCTTTGTGCTGATCTTCGCCGTTGCCTCGACGGTCTTTATGATTGTTGGACCAAAAATTCTGGGTAATGCCACCACGGCTCTTTTTGAAGGGGTTATGAATCTAATTGCCGATAATGGCAAGGGCATTGACTTTGGCTATATCAGTCAGATTCTGCTACTGCTCCTTGGTCTCTACGTCATTGCGGCGCTGTTTTCCTATATACAGGGCTATATCATGACCGGCATTTCGATGAAAGTCACCTATGAATTGCGACGCAATATTTTTGCCAAAATTAATCGTCTGCCCTTTAAATATTTTGACAAAACCAGCTATGGCGAAGTGCTCTCCTTTCTGACCAACGATATTGAAACGGTCAATCAGACCCTGAACCAGAGCGTCACCCAGATCATTACCTCCGTGGCGACTCTGGTGGGTATACTGATCATGATGTTTTCAATCAGCTGGCAAATGACCATTGTGGCGCTGCTGATCGTACCGATCTCATTTGTGGTGGTGGTAAACATTGTTAAAAAATCCCAGCCTCATTTCAGTGAACAGCAAACCTATCTGGGCCACATTAACGGCCATGTCGAAGAAATGTACGGTGGCCACAACGTGGTTAAGGCTTTTAACGGTGAAGAAGCTTCTTTTGAAACCTTTGACCATTATAACACCACCCTTTACAGCTCAGCCTGGAAGTCCCAGTTTTTATCGGGACTGATGATGCCAATGATGAATTTTATTGGTAACCTGGGCTATGTAGCGGTTTGTATCCTCGGCGGTTATCTGGCCGTGAATGGTCGCTTAAGCGTTGGTGATATCCAGGCTTTTATCCAATATGTCCGCCAGTTTACCCAGCCAATTATGCAGATTGCCAATATCTCAAACATTCTGCAACAAACCACCGCTGCCGCCGAACGGGTCTTCGCCTTTCTGGATGAAGCGGAAGAAGTGGAAGAAAGCACTACGGCTTTTGATCTGGCAAGCGTTTCTGGTCAGGTCGACTTCGACCACGTGAACTTTGGTTATCATCCCGAAAAACCAGTTATCAAAGACTTTTCGGCCCACATTAAAGAAGGTCAGAAGGTCGCCATTGTTGGCCCTACCGGCGCTGGCAAAACCACCATTGTCAAACTTCTGATGCGTTTTTACGATGTCGAATCCGGGGCCATCCTGGTGGACGGCCACAATATTGTAGACTTCAGCCGGGGTGATCTGCGCAGCCTCTTTGGGATGGTCCTTCAGGATACCTGGCTTTACAATGCCA
This sequence comes from Acetobacterium sp. MES1, assembly GCF_002237635.1. Taxonomy (NCBI): domain Bacteria; kingdom Bacillati; phylum Bacillota; class Clostridia; order Eubacteriales; family Eubacteriaceae; genus Acetobacterium; species Acetobacterium sp. MES1. The sequence goes on along the minus strand of NZ_MJUY01000060.1, from coordinate 59,567 downwards.
GCATCCGGGACAATATCAAATACGGTCGTCTCGATGCCACTGATACCGAGGTGGAAGCGGCAGCCAAAGCCGCCCAGGTGGATTATTTTGTCCACACTCTACCGGATGGCTATAACATGTGCTTAAATGAAGAAGCCAGCAATGTCTCTCAGGGTCAGAAACAGCTTTTGACCATTGCCCGGGCCATTTTAGCTGATCCGAAAATCCTGATTCTTGATGAAGCTACCAGCTCGGTGGATACCCGTACTGAAGTGCTGATTCAGAAAGCCATGGATAACCTGATGGAAGGGCGAACCAGCTTTGTCATCGCCCATCGCTTATCGACCATTAAAAATGCCGATCTGATTCTGGTAATGAATGAAGGCGATATTGTGGAACAGGGCAACCATTACGATCTGCTGGCTGAAAATGGCTTTTATGCCAAGCTTTATAATTCGCAGTTTGAAAAAGCCGAAGAGCTGGAAAACGAATTGGCCGAAGATTTATTGGCGGTTAATCCGCTACTTAGCTAATTCATCTCACCGATTCTTTCAAATAACAGTGAGCTGTCCGGGTCGACATACCGATCCGAACAGCTCCCTGTTTTAATGTAACGTTTTTTAGTTTCCCTGATCAATCGCAATCGCTTCGATTTCTTTGCGAATTGACAAAAATGCATCAACCAGGATCGGATCAAATTGCAGGCCCCGTTCGTTTTTGATAATGTCAAAGGCCGTATCAAAATCATAGATCTCTTTATAGGGCCGAGCCGACGTCAGGGCATCAAAGACATCGGCAATGGCCATAATCCGGGCGCTCAGAGGAATCGCTTCGCCCGATAAAGCATCCGGATAGCCCCCGCCAATCCAGCGCTCATGATGGTACCTGGCAACCTCGCAAACCATCTTATAATAATCTACATCCTCAATTTTTGACAGGGCATTTTCTAAAATCTTCTGTCCATTTTCGGCATGTTTTTTCATCAGTATCCATTCTGCTTCTGTCAGTTTTCCCGGCTTATTCAAGATACTGTCAGAAACCATAATTTTCCCCACATCATGCAGCGGTGCCGCCGCATAGAGCAGCCGGATAAAGTGTTCATTAACGGTCTCCGGATAATCACCATTTTGAAGCAGTACTGCCGCAATTTTTTCGGCGTAAAGACTGGTTCGGCGGACATGTTCCCCGGTGATGGTATCCCGGATTTCGATAATATTGGCAAAACTGATGATGACCTGTTCCTGAATCTCTTTGATTTGGGCGGTTTTCTGCACCACTTCCTGCTGTAGATCTTGTTGGTAATTAAGGATCAGTTCTTTGCGTTTTTCCGCTTCCGTGACATCCTGATACCAGATCACATAGCCGCGGATCTGGCTGTTGCGGCGGATCGTTCTGATCCGCGGTTCATAAATCCGGCTTTCACGATAGCATAAACTGGTTTCTTGCGCTCTGAGGATCTGATCGAGATCCGGGGAGATCTCCGCCAGACCGGTGTCTTTTTTGGCTTTGGCAAAATCCGGAAACAGTACAATGGCCTGTTCATTGACTTCTTTGTACTGGTAATTGTGATCAACCACGATGATGGCATCATCCATCGAATCAATGATCAATTGTTTGGCGGTATCGTTGATATCATAAATCTTGAGTCGATAGATCAGCACAATCAATAAGAGCTCGGAAATCAAAATGCCAATGGCTGCTATCTCAATTTGAATTGGCAGATATAATTTGCTCAGATGAATAGCTGCCGGAATTAAAGGTACCGCCACCAGAAGCAATGGCTCCCACCATTCCTTGTCTTTCCGTTTGCGACTTTGATCGATCACCACCACAATCAGCCCCACGACCACAGCTGCTTCCATGATCATGTAGATGGTATGAAGAATGCCATATTCTTTAAGCAGCACCGGCACACCGGTTTTATAAACAAAGGCATAGCTCTGATAAAACCAGTGGTGCAGATCCATCGTCAGGGTCGCCCCAATTAACAGCAGACAAAGCAGGCCAAAGAGCGGAAAAAAAAGGATTGGTGCCTTAATCTTATAATAACGGACAAAAAACAGGACAAACAAAAAATAAAGACCACAGCCACCCAAATACATCAGTTTGTAAGCAATTATGATGGCTTCGGCCGAATTGGCCTGAATCCCCAACCAATATCCCAGCGATATTAAAAACGCAAAAAAAGCAATCAGGAGCATCAGCTTCTGCTCATCGGACGGTTTTTGAAGCGCCACACCGATAATACAGATGATTGAAATAACCAGTCCAATGGAATATAAAAGAAACAGCGAATCATAGATTGTCATATCAGCCAACATCCTTTATTGTAATCGAAATAAAACTAATTTCATGATATATTATTTTTTTGTGAACTTCAATAGAATTTATTACTAAATCCCTGCGCATCTTAAAAAGAGCTGTCTTTCTGACCTTTTTTGCTGCTGCTGACAACGTAAAAAAGCCAGTCTCCGACCTTTAAGCAAACTGTTTCAACAGCAAAGCCGTTGGAACGTCTACTTAGGCATCGAGGACTGACTGATATGTGACTGTTTATTGAGGCAGTCTGACCAAAAAACGACTGCCTTTTCCCGGCTCACTCTCCACCCCGATGGTGCCCCCGTGAAGCGTCACAATCCGCTGGGAAATGGTGAGTCCCAGACCGGTTCCAGGCGTACTGCGGGATTGATCGGCCTTATAAAAGCGATCAAAGATCTTTTTCTGGTCTTCCTTAGCGATACCCTTTCCGGTATCGGCTATTTCGATAACCACTTCTTTGGCGGTTTTGTGCAGCGCAATGCTGATGTGACCAGCTGTCGGGCTATGGTTAATGGCATTGGTCAACAGATTGATAATAACCATCGCCATAAGCTCGGGATCACCCTGGTAGATTGTATCATCCAACTGGATATCCAAATCGATATTTTTAGCTTCCCACTTTTCCTGTAGCAGCAAGATCACCCGCCGGATGGCTTCATCCAGGGCAAAGGCTTCTTTTCTCAAACCCAGAACCCCATTCTCCAGCTCCGAGAGTTTTAACACATTAGCTGATAGTTTCCATAGCCGGTCACTTTCGTCGACAATAATATCAATATATTCCTGCCGCTGGGTTTCCAAAAGATCGGGATCTTTTAAAAGCTTGCCAAAGCCTTTAATCGAAGCGATGGGGGTTTTAAACTCATGGGACACGTTACTGACAAAATCTCGATGGATATAGTCATTACGGGAAAGGGCAGCCGTCATGATATTAAAATTTTGCGCCAGCACGGCCAGTTCATCCTTTCCTCTAACCGTTAGCCTGACATCAAAGTCACCATTGGCTACTTTTTTTGTAGCCTCAGAAACCGCTTTAATCGGTCTGGCAATCATCGCAACCGCAATGACAATCAGCACCGATCCGATCAACAAGGTGACCAGCATGGTGGTGCGCTGAAGTTCCATAAAGCCAGCAATTTGATTTTTTTCCAGATTCGGCCGACTGACCACATAGCCATCCGCCAGTTTTCCCAATGCCATTGGTAAATCCTGGGCCTGGTGGGTATTCAGATAGACGATCTCCCCGGCTTCGATTTTTTTTTGCTCCGCATCGGTTAAGGTTACCCCCACTTCATCCAAGCTGGCAACAATCCGGGACACCACAATGCCCTGGCTATATAAATTGACAATGACATCATCCCCCAACTTTTCCTGATTAAGAATCTGAACTGCCTGGGCCTGATTGACCAGTTCTACCCGGAGCTGTTCGAGAATATTGCCCAGTTGTGACCAGTAAATCACGCCAAAGGTGAGGGTCGAGGAGAAAAAAAGCACCCCTAAAAAGGTCACCAGAAATTTTGTATAAATTGAATGAAAAATTTTATTTTTCATATAACTCCTTAGTCTCCACTATAAAACCCGGGACTTATATCCCAGGCCCTTAACGGTGATGATTTCGAAATCCTGATTGTGTTCCAGTTTTTCCCGTAACCGTTTGATATGAACATCCACCGTGCGGTGATCACTTTCACTTTCATAGCCCCATATTTCATCCATAATCTGAGCCCGGGTAAAAATCCGGTTCGGTGCCGATAATAGTTTAAACAGCAACAGAAACTCTTTTTTAGGGAGGGTGATGGTTTCATCCCCGATGCTTAAGGTCAAGGCTTCATAATCCAGAACTGTTTTTCCCACCACCAGCCGCTGTTCATTGGCAATTTTGGCTCGCCGTAATAAGGCAAAGACCCGCAGCAGCATTTCATCCATGTCCACCGGCTTAACCATATAATCATCAGTTCCGGCTTTAAAACCGGATTTTTTATCATCGATGCTTTCCCGGGCGGTGATCATCAGGATCGGCAGCTCCAGGCCGCCGTCCCGCAGGGTTTTGGTTAAGGCATGACCATCCATGTGGGGCATCATCACATCGGTGATCAGCAGATCAATGTGGTTTTTTTCCAGTGCATCCAAGGCCATAACTCCATCAATCGCTTCAAACACCGAATAACCTTCTTTCTCCAGAACATCCCGAAACAGTCGGCGAATATGGTTATCATCCTCACAAATCAAAATACGAAACATTTCTTTCTCCTGTTTTTCTCCTAAATACTGCGCAGGGCATCAATCGGGTTGAGTCGGGACGCCTTGCGGGCTGGCATGAAGCCAAAAACAACGCCGATGGCAGCGGAAAAGCCGATTGCCAATAAAACGGTGGAAGCCGTCAGAGCAAAACTGGTTCCAATCAGGTTGGCCACGACCCAGGCCAGAATGACCCCCAGCCCAAAGCCGATGATGCCACCAATCAGACAAAGCACCACTGATTCAATTAGAAACTGGAGCTGAATCTGCTTCGGCTCTGCTCCCAGGGCCTTGCGCAAGCCGATTTCGCTGGTTCGTTCAGTGACCGAAACCAGCATCATGTTCATAATTCCAATCCCCCCGACGACCAGCGAAATTGAGGCGATGCCACCCAGCATCATCGACAGAATACTGGTCATTTCTGCTATGGTCTCTAGAATACTCTGCATGTTTACAATCGAGTAGCCATCATCATCACCGTTAAAAGCTTTGGTTAAAACCCCTTCAATTTGCCGGGTGGTCGTGTCCGCCAGAGCCTCATCAGCAATGTAAACAGTCAAGCTGTTAATGTACTTGGCGCCAACGACCCCCATAGCGGTGGTGTAGGGAATCATCACTGCCTTATTGGTATCCGCCTGAGCAAAGCTGTCCGATTCCTGTAAGATGCCAATGACCTGATAGGTAATGCCGCCGATTTTTATTTCCTGGCCAATGGGGTTTTTCCCGACATAAAGTTCGTTGGCAATATCATTTCCAATTAAAGCCACCCGGCTTTTATTTTCAGTGTCAACAGGATTAATGATTCGCCCAGCCGAAATGACATCTTCAGTGTTTTGAAAGTAAACATCATTTTTTCCCTGGAGGCTGATCTCATCCATGGTCTTGCCGTCGAAAGCCACCGTCGTTTGGCCGGAAATGGTCGGGGCAATTCCTTCAATATTTGAAAGCTCCGAAATTTTAGTGACATCCCCCTGGGTCAGCCCCTGTTTCAGCGGTGTTCCCTGAACCTGAATGGTCACCGTATTGGCCCCCATTGAGGCCACCTGATCGGTAACCGTGCTGGTCGCTCCCGAGACAATGGTAATCAGGGCAATCACCGATCCCACCCCGATAATAATCCCCAGCATGGTGAGAAAGGAGCGCATTTTATTGCTGATGATATTTTCTAACGCCATTTTAATACTTTCCTTAAGCATTGTATACCCCCTCGCTGAGATTCCCATCAACAATCCGCACAATCCGACTACCATTTTTAGCGACATCGCTATCATGGGTAATCATTACAATGGTTTTTCCTTCCTGATGCAGTTCTTTAAACAGTTCCATAATCTGATGACCGGTCTGTTGATCCAGGGCACCAGTGGGTTCATCGGCCAGCAAAATGGTTGGTTCAGTCACCAGCGCCCGGGCAATGGCCACCCGCTGCTGCTGACCGCCGGATAGCTGATTGGGCCGGTTTTTCATTTTTTCGGCCAGTCCCACCCGTTTTAAAATATCGGCACTGCGGAGCTGCCTCTCTTTCTCCGGGACGCCAGCATAAATCAGTGGCAGCTCGACATTTTTCTGGGCTGATAGCCGGGGCAGTAGTTGGAACTGCTGAAAGATAAAGCCGATTTCACGGTTGCGGATATGCGAAAGCGCCGTCTCCGGCAGATCCTCAATCCGTTCTCCGGACAGATAATAGCTGCCACTGGTGGGTACATCCAAACAACCGATAATGTTCATCAAGGTGGATTTGCCCGAGCCCGATGGGCCCAGTACCGATAAAAAATCACCCCGATTGATTTCCAAATCAATGCCTTTTAGAACCACCTGCTCCTCATCACCCATGGTATACGTTTTGACGAGATTTTTCATTTCCAGAATTTTTTCTCTCATCAGATTTCACCGCCGCTTTCCGGACGCTGAAAGGTTGCTGCCTCGGTGGCGTCAAGGATGGGCACACAAACCACCTCATTCTCGCTTAGACCGGTGATGATTTGAATGTTAATGCCATCGGTAATCCCGGTGGTTACCGGGCGCTGCTCGGGATCTGTTGACTCGCCCTTGACCAGCACATAAGTCATATTATCTTCCCCAAATAAAATGGCCGTCACCGGAACCATCACGGCATTTTCGACCTGCTCCTTGACAATAACCACCTCGGCATTCATGCCAATGCGAATTTGCGGATCCCCTGAAAAATCTACAATCGCCGTAAAATAAGCGACCCCATTTTCATTTTTAGCTTCCCGACTGATTTCACTGACAGTGCCCGGAACACTACGCCCGATGCTGTCAATATTAATGGTGACCGGAGCCCCAACGCTCAGCGTTGACAGCTGATACTCGTCGACCTTGATGCTTAACTGAAGGTTATTAAAATCAACGATTTCCATAATTTTCTCCCCGGCCGCCACCGTATCATCGACCTCATAAAAAATCTCGGCGACTTCTCCCGCCACAGATGATGTGACAATATCCCCAGTGACGGGTTCATAAAGATCGGTATCTTCAGCAATCAACTCGCCTTCGCTGACATATAGCTCACTTATTTCCAAGGCACTGGTCGCAACAATCGCTTCCCGGGACTGACTCTCAATGACCCCTGTAAAACGGTTGTCATTAATAATATTACCCACTGTAACGGTGGTTTTTGTGTACTGAGTCGTTGCCGAGTCTGCCAGTACCTGATAGCCCAGAAATCCTCCGCCAATTATCAACATCCCAATGATACTACCAATCACAATCTTCTTTGTACTTCCTTTTTTCACGTCGATCCTCCACTTACTGAATTTATTTAGTATCGGCATTCTAACCAATCAATATGAATTAAAAATGAACCCTTTAATTTTATTTTTTGTTGTTTATTACAGTTTTTGGGTATCTATACTTCAATAAAAGAAATTAAAGGAGGATGTGACAATGTTAGATAATAAATTAGATATGATGGAAGAAAAGATACCCGATGATAACTCAGAAAAAAAACCCTTTTATTACTCTAAGTGGTGGTTGTTATTGTGGTGCCTTCTGCTTTGGCCAATTGGATTGCTAATGGTTTGGGGCTATTATGCCAACATGCATAAAAATGAAATGCCCCGAACTCGACTGATCAAAGATAATTTAGAGGATATATAAGCCGAATAACCGATACAAACCTTTGAATAACCTTAAAATATTGATGATCTCGTTTTCAGGAAGTAGTCCCTATCCTTGATAAAAAGTCTGTTTCATGTTAAAATGAGACAACTTAAATGCGACGAACATAAACTCACACAACCACCATGAATAACCATTCCTGGTGGTTGTGTCATGATAAAAAAGCATTTATACTATATCAGGTAGTTACTTGAACCGAACAACACAACTTGTTTTCGGTTCTCAAAACGATCGATGTAACTGAATATAAAGGAGAAATTAAAGAGAGATGGTTTCACAAATTTTTACTCTGCTATTTATTTTAGGTATCCCGTTTTTTATTTATGGTATCTATTATCTCGGAATTGGCTTATTTGGATATACCAAACACAATAAATATACCCTCTCCCCTCCCAAAAACCGCATTGCTGTGGTGGTTGCCGCCCGAAATGAGGCTGCGGTGATTGGAAACCTCATCGAAAGTCTGCATCAGCAGGATTATCCTAAAGAACTGATGGATGTCTATGTGATTCCCAATAACTGCACTGACAATACCAGAGAAGTGGCCCTTGAACATGGTGCTAAAATCATGACCTGTACAGCAGAAGTCAAATCAAAAGGAGCTGCCCTTTCCCAGTTTTTTGATTATATTTTTGCCGAAAATGACATCTATGATGCTTTCTGCGTTTTCGATGCTGATAATCTGGTCGATAAGCACTTTGTTTCGACCATGAATAATGTTCTTGAATCAGGTGAAAAAATTGCCCAAGGCTACCGGGACAGCAAGAATCCGGATGATTCCTGGATTTCTGGTTGTCAGTCCGTGTTTTATTGGACCTTAAACCGCTTTATGAATCTGGCCCGTCACAAACTGGGCTGGTCAGCCACCTTAAATGGCACCGGATTTATGATGCATGCTGATGTCATCAAAAAAGAAGGATTCAAAACGTTCAGTCTGACTGAAGATATCGAATTTACCACCCAATGCATTATTAAGGGCTACCGGGTCGCCTGGGTACCTGAAGCCATTACCTATGACGAGCACCCGATTGCCTTTGATCAATCCTGGTCTCAGCGTAAACGTTGGTCGACTGGTACCATTCAATGTTTTAACCAGTATTCCCAACAGCTCATCGATGCCGTGATCAACGATAAAAACCGTTGTGCCCTGGATATGCTAATGTTCCTGGTTTCCCCCTTTATGCAGGTACTGACCTGTATCTATACTATTTGTTCATTTATCATCCTGGGTATGCTCTTTGTCACCACCTCTGTCTGGTCCAACGCTTTAACCTTTGCCATCCTCTTTTCAGTTGGTGGTGTCATCTTCAGTGTGGTCTTTACCGCCATGGTATTATGGTTGGAAGGTAAAAAGATTCGTCAGATTAATAATGTTTCGGTTTTTTCTTTCTGGTTATATCTGGCTTCCTGGATTCCCATTAATGTTTTATGTTTTATCAAACCAATCGAAATCTGGGAACCTATCGAACATACCAAAAGTATTAAGATCTCACAATTAGTCGAATAAAAAACAAGGATGATCTTCGGATCATCCTTGTTTTTTTGCTGATAATTAATTTATGCTTCGTCCTTCGCTGCATCTCCTTTTGTTGTTTCATCTAACACGGCTCTTACCTGCTCATCATTCTGGGCTTCAATGGCTTCGTCAATTTCTTCTGCTAGTGCTGATTCATCAAGGACTATCTCCATTTCCGTTTCATCCTTGATTATCCGTTCTTTTTTCGCAAGCACTATCAATAGTACCAAAGCTCCCAACAATCCCAGCAGAATAATCCAATAGCCGACTTCTAACTGCAGGGTAAATGCCAGGGCCACAAAATTTGCCTGACCACTGATATAGTTTGCGATAAAAGTGCCCACATCACCAAAGGTACCCGTCAGTATCGCCCGCAAGGTCTCCATAATACCACTATTTACCTGACTGGCCAGACTACTGAGCTGTTCATTAATGCGGTTGTTGGCAACAGCCGTACCAATTCCCACTCCTAAAAACAACACTGACAGAACCCCGGATATAAAAATTGACAGTTTAATACTGGCCCGTTTATACAGAATCAGTACCATTAAAGCAATGACAACAAGGAAAAGAATCAAGATTCCGCCATTAGCTGTGGCTTTATAGGAATCGATGGTGGCCATGGTCGCATTGACCTGGTCCATGGACTGCCGGGCCGAAATGGTGATATCATTAACCTGGTTGGCAATGTTTCGGGCACTTTGGATGACATTCCATAAATCTTTGAGAATCCCATTGATCGCCTCGCCATTATTAAAACGGGTTATCACAATCTGTTGAACCTGAGGATCTACCAGGTAGTCCAACGCCGGACTTGCTAAGGCTTCGTTGATACTACTGACATAGCCTTTATCAGGCAGTGGACTTCTTAAAATATCAAGCACCGACTGATCCAAAACTTTGATATTTCCGAGGGGCACTCCATAGATCTCAAATTCGTCAATGGGTTCCTGAAGGACAAAGTCACTCAGCGAAAAATTGATCATATCATACTCCGGACTAATGACTTCCAAGGTATTATTCATGATTCCGGTGACAGAAGCACTCATTTTTGCACTCATAAATGGCAAGAAAAAACCAGCCAGAGCCAACAGCAGGCACAGCAAGGCTCCAGTTCGCAGCTTATTCTCCATAATCTTTGTTTTGATCCAGTCAAACCCGTTCATAAACCACTCTTTTACTATCACTTTTACCCCTCCTGATCGTTTTTTTGAGTTATACCCTTAATTTTAAAGCGTTATCATCGAAATATAAAAACCACCTCAAAGAGATGGTTTTTTAAACTCTATTTTAATGGTTTTTGCAATTGCCATTACAAGACCTTGTTCAGGAAATTGATGGTTCTCTGATTTTTAGGATTCCCGAAGATTTCGCTGGGTGGGCCTTCCTCAACAATAAAGCCTTCATCAATAAAGATCACCCGATCGGCAACTTCTCGGGCAAAGCCCATTTCATGGGTAACGACGATCATGGTCATCCCATCTTTTGCCAGCTGTTTCATAACATTTAAAACTTCCCCAACCATTTCAGGATCGAGGGCCGAGGTGGGTTCATCAAAGAGCATAACATCCGGATTCATGGCCAAGGCCCGGGCAATCGCTACCCGTTGCTGTTGTCCCCCGGATAACTGTTCCGGATAAACATTGGCTTTCTCTTCCAGATCAACACTTCTTAGTAGTTTTCGTGCCGTTTCTTCAGCTTCTTCTTTGGTTTTAAGTTTAAGGGCCACTGGCGCAAAGGTAATGTTTTTCAAAACTGTCATATGCGGGAAGAGATTAAATTGCTGAAAGACCATTCCAATATCCTGCCGATATTTATTGATATTACCATCGGCTCTGGTGATATCATTCCCATCGACCTCAATGGTCCCGCTGCTGGCTTCTTCTAGGGCATTGATACAGCGCAACAAGGTGCTCTTTCCCGAACCAGAAGCCCCAATAATACAGATCACTTCCTGCTCTTTAACTTCCAGGTTAATATCCTTCAGGACTTCTAAATCCCCAAAACTCTTTTTGAGATTCTTAATTTTTACTTTTCCCATAAGACATTTTCCTTTCTAGTCGTTTTGAGATCTTTGATAAGATCATAATGATCACAAAATACATCGCCGCAACAATCGCCCACACCTCAAAGGATTGGAAATTATTGGCAATAATCAGTCGTCCGGTCTGGGTTAATTCGGTCACCCCGATAACCGAGAGGAGTGATGTATCTTTCAGGGTAATAATACACTGATTGATCAGCGCCGGCGTCATCGTTTTGACTGCCTGAGGCAAGATGACACTCCGCATCGCCATTCCGTAGGGTAAACCCAGGCTCCGGGCAGCTTCCATCTGCCCTCTGCTGATGGACTCGATCCCGCCACGGAAAATTTCGGCCAGATAACCGCCAGCATTCAGGCTAAGGGTGATAATTCCAGAAATTACCGGATCTGATTGAATTCCCAAAACCTGTGGAATCCCAAAGTAGATGAAAAACGCCTGTACCAACAAAGGCGTTCCCCGAACAATATCCACATATACCAGAGCAATTGCTCTCAAACCTTTTTTCTTTGATACTGACAAGAGACCAAAAACAAGGCCTAAAACACCTGCAAAAAATAGCGAAATAATTGTTATTTCAACCGTTAATACCAATCCTGCCATCAGGCGGGGCCAATACTGTACAATTAATTCTGGAATACTCACGTCAACCTCCTTCAATAGTTTGAGTTGTCCAACAGTCTTTACTCACACGCAAGAAGTCACGCAAGTAAACACTTTTAGATAACTTAGAGAAATCATCTGCCAGTAGTGTATGCTGACAGATGATTTCAAATTAATAATGTGTTAAGTTTTTTCTAACAGATTATTTTTTGATATAGGTGTCCAGGATTTCCTGATACTTACCATTAGCCTTCAAGTTAGCCAATCCAGTATTAAACATCTCAATCAACTCTGGATTTTGACCTTTTTTCACAGCGAAACCATAAGAACTTCCTTTTTCCATGTCAGTAACCATTTTAAGTGGCACACCACTGGCAATGGCATCACCAACGACTGGGTAGTCTTCAAACAAGGCAACTGAATTTCCGGCTTTTACATCTTCATACATGTTGGCTGAATCCGGGAAGGAAACAGTTGTAAATCCATATTGATCTTTGATTGACTCAGCAAAGGTTGCCCCTTCCGTTCCGGTTTTTACCGCTACTTTTTGTCCTTTTAAATCTGCGTAAGACTTAATTGTGTCGTTTGAAGCTGATACTGCCATTACAACACCTGAGTCAAAGTATGGCTCGGAAAAATCAAAGGTTTTTTTCCGTTCATCGGTAATACTCATACCGGCGATCATCCCATCCGATTGACCTGTCGATACTTCACCCAGTGCAGCATCAAACCCGACGGCCTTTAATTCATATTCGAAACCCTGATCTTCAGCAATTGCTGCTAAAAGATCGATATCAATTCCGACCCGTTCACCCTTTTCATTTTCATACTCAAATGGTTTGAAGGTTGTGTCTGTAGCGATTACATATGTCTTCGTATCACTGCCAGTTTTTGTTCCGCTGGAACAAGCAGCCAATGAAAATACCATTGCCGCTACCATTACCAAAACACCAAGCTTTGCGATTCTTTTCATTTCTTTTCCTCCTAATAATAATAAGTTTTGGTGCATCTTTAGCCAATACACCCACTTTCATACAGGTAGCAGTATATCATTTTTATAAAAACTTCGCAATAAAAAAAACCATCGATTATAGTAAAGGATGGTTTAATCTATTCTTTAGTATCATTATGGAGACGACTGCTTAACTTCATTTGTACGCCAAGCTCGTACACGCTCAGCGCACAATCAGATCATCTCTTTTAATCACCTTATAATCACCTTATTGTGTTTATTCTTCCGGATTCTCAGTCAGATATTTGCGAATCGACTCGTAGTCCCCTTCAGCCACGATGAATTCGGCATCCAGATTTTCCAGCACTACTTCTTCCGGGAGAATCTCAACCTCTTTCTCCACTGGGGTTCGGTTTCGGGCTTCAACCAAAAGCAAATCTTTTTGATCCAATGCAATCTTGCGCTGGTTCAGTCCCGCTTCAATGATATCCAAATCATTGATCCGTTTATTAATCAGTTTGGATAGCCGAATCAGATCATCCAGAACCTCATCAACAACGAATTGTTTATCAATAATCATTTTCAACTTTTCGCGAATCAGATTACCGGCGGCCACAATTTTTTCATCCCCGGCAATGGGTTCATAGTTTTCCACTTCTTTCTGAAAATCACTGATAGCCCCTTGGAGATACTGGGTTTCCTTCATTGATTTTTCGATCTCATGAAACAAATAGCCCAGTCGCCGTTCAATGGAAAGAAAGCCCTCTTCGTTATCATCCACTTCTGTTGTTTTCATTCCGGCAGCACCTAAATTATTGACTGCTATTTTTTGAAAATCAGATTTTTTTTCTTTAACTGTTGGTAAATCACCAAACAGCTCCGTGCTGCTATTTTTAGGAACTTCGATTAACGGCTTCTGAGTTGACAGTATCATGGTCGCTTCCGGTGCGTGATTACCCATCAGCGAGTTTGCCTCAATCCCCACTGCTTTTTTCCCGTCTGATTCCATTGGGGATAAGCCTACAGGTATTTTTTGTGGCGATTGGTTTATTTCCTGGCTTACTGGTTTTTGTCGGGTTCCACCCGGAGCCTCAGTTTGACTTAATGGTGCTTTATTTTCTTTTTTTAAATTTTCTTTGATTTCATTGAGAAAATCACTGGTCTGATAGCGTTTTTCTTCTGCAACAGCCCTCGGCTCATCGGCTCTGGGGGACTCCACATAGCGTTGCTGTCCTCTTTTTTCATTTTCCAGCAAACTGGTAAAGATGCTGTCGTACTCTGACTCTTCTTCATCATTTCGGGATAACCAGGTTTTTTTATCGCTTTTCACTTTTTTCCCTGAATTTTTATCCATTTTTACCGGTTCCTGTTTTTGATCATTACTCCGGTCTTTTTTAGTCGTCTTCTTTTTTTCTTTCTTAGGCATTCGTGCTTCATCTGAAGATACACTCTGTTCTCGGGTATAATCATCATCTTTACCAATCAGAACCCACCATAACAGATGACACAGCGTTATCATTAAGAAGTCCGCCACAGCCAAACCAATAAAAAATGTTGTCGGTACATCTGGAATAAGAAAAAAGCACATCGCAAAAATAATTCCGTTGCCAAGAATCGTAATCCCGCCGCCGATGAAGGGAATATTCTTTCGCAATAAGTTTCTGTTTAAATCGTACAAAGCCAGCACAATTGTCTTGATCCCGACAAAGAAACCCATCAGAATAATATAAGCATTGGCGTTTTCAAGTGTCATTAAAACCTGATAACCCAATAAAAAAGCATAACCAGCGATTGCCAAGCCAATGATATCAAAAATTAACAAACCCCAGCATTTACCAAAACTTAATTTCATCAAATCACTCCTTGCTGTCATTTATAAAGGTTGTTCCATCGTTTTCTCGTGAACTCCCCTTATCAATCGTAACTTTTCCAAAGGTCGACGTCAGCGCATCCAAACCTTCCGTGTTGCGATACAAAGCTTCAATTTCCTGAAGCTTCTGATATTCACGATTGAGCGTCTCTTCTTTTCGATTCACTTCTTCGTGTCGCTTTTTCAAAATCGCCAGAGCCGTCCCTAAGGAATCCAGCATATCCTGAACCATTTTTTCCCGCTTTTCAATATTGGCCAGCTGGATATTCAACTCATCGGCTTTATAATTGGGAATTTCACCTTCACTTTTCAAAAAGCGGGATTCTTCTTCCTTCAAATCATCGAAGACCCGCTCGAAGTGGTTGGCTTCTGGGCGCAGAGCGGTAGCCCCAGCTGCGCTTTTCTCTGGTTGTGCTGGGCCATTTTGAACCGTTTTGAGGATTAGTGATTTTAACTCTTCATCTTTTTTTAAAATCAGTTTTTCTAAATTTTCAATGCGCGATTCTACATATTCAAAGTACTCATTCTTTTCATTGAGTTCCTGTTCGTTTGCCATATTAACCCTACTCCTATATTCGCTATCAATCTTTGCATCTATTATAACAAAGTTTTCCTAAAATGTATAATAAGATTTAATGTTTGTTTTTTCTATTTATATTATTTTTACAAATATTTACATTTATGATATAATAGCCTACCAGTAGTCGTAAATTGGCGTAATCAGAATTTATTTTTAAGTAAAAGATGGGAAAACACTTTGCAAATTACCGGCACCGATGCGTCTGTAAAACGATCTGCAAACAGCGTTCTTTCCCAACGAGGTAAAAATTTGAACGATAAAAAAAAGAGTGTGATTAAAAACAGACGAAATCCAGGCTCAAAAAAGACATCCAACACGAATCCAAGGCCTGATACCCGTCCCCTTAAGACCATTAAATCAGAAACAAAAGCGAAACCCAAATCAAAGCAGTCAAAAACAAAGCCGGTAATCTTACCCGATCCATTACCAAAAAAAAAGAAAAAATCCAATGACTTTGTAAAAAAGTTTTTCCGCACTATTCTGCTGATCATTATTTTTCTGATGGCCACTGCTTTTGCCGTTAACGCCTTTTTCTTAGGAAATGTCACCAGCGACCTGAAAGGAAATTTAAGCAAGTATGGAATCAGCAGTGAAGCGGCTAACTTTGCCAAACAACATAAAATTGTTAATGTTGCTGTTTTCGGCGTCGACGGTCGTGATGATGTTGAAGGCGACCGAACGGATACCATCATGATCGCAACTGCCGATTATGAACATAGCAAGGTCAAGGTGGCCTCACTGATGCGTGATACCTATGTTTATATCGACAAAAAATACGAATATGATAAACTCAATGCCGCCTACGCTTATGGCGGACCGGATTTAGCCCTTAAGACGATCAATCAGAATTTTGATACCACCATCACCGACTATGTCACCATTGATTTTAACGCCATGGTTTCAATGGTCAACGCCGTCGGTGGGGTCACCATCGATATTGAAACCGACGAAGAGCTGGAATGGGTCAATGAATATCTGATGGATGTCAATGAAAAAGTAGAAACCGGTTCCCCCTTTCTGGAAGAAACTGGACCCCAAACCGTTGATGGTTCCCAAGCCCTGGCCTACTGTCGAGTTCGGTATGTCGGCGATGGCGACTTTGATCGAACCCTGCGACAACGGGTTGTTTTTGAGCAGGTCTTGTCAAAAGCTCTTGATCTGGATCTTCAAGAACAATATAATCTGGTAATGGCGACCTTACCCTATGTGGAAACTTCTTTAAGCACCCTCGAGATGCTCAAATATGGTGCCAATTTGGCTTTAATGCCTTCAAAAGATATCGAGCAAAGTCGTTTCCCCACCGATGACCTGATTTCCCTGGATATGCTCGACGGGGTTTCCTATGTTGTCCCCAACACCTTATCCGAAAATATTGAAGCCTTTTATCAATTTGTCTACGAAACCGATTATACCCCTTCGGATACTGCCTTAGAGATTAGCGATGAGATCAAAACAGCTGTCAAAGGCACATCGAACACATCTGGATCTGATGTGGAAGAACTGTCCTATTAAAATCATAAAGCCACCTGCTGTCCTTGACAACGGGTGGCTTTTATTTTTGATGCGCTTATTTTTCAGAAGATCAACAGTATATTATCATTGTTTTGTGTCCGTTTATGGCTGGCGAACGATATTGGGAACACCAAAATAGTCAGCCAGGGCGCGATTCACCCAATGATTGGGATCCAATTGAACATCCTTTAATCCGTACATGCCGTTGTGGCTGGACAGGGGTACAATTTCCGGCACCTGAATCAGCGCTTCATTTTGGTGTTCCTCAATGATTTGAACCCGAGCGACATATTGTTTATTAACTGTAATGGCATCGATGCCCACGTACCCCCAGGACATGATGTAAAATAACAGCACTGCCAAACCGGGAATGATTACAAATTTCCTGGTCCGTTCTTCGCTCAATTTGAGTTGCCCAAACGCATATACCACAGCAATAATCAGAAATGCCGCCAATCCAAACATCGCCCGAGGCGGAAACTTAGGTGGTGCCAGCATCACAAACATGGCCGCTGCAGCTGCCACAGTAAAAATCCCAAAATTCACCCATGCGTTTCGATCTTTTTCATTTCTTAACATGACAAAAGCAATCGCCGCCAAAATCACCAGCGGCATCAGCGCATAAAGATTATAGGCAAAATATGAAAGCCGAGTGATAATCGGGTTTGATCCCACCATCATGGTGACCTCGGCAACCGCCGATTCATTTGCCACCCGCAAACTGTTTCCTGGTGCAAAAAGCATACATAAGAAGCCAGCGATCGAAAACAATAACCCGGTATAAGCAAATGCAGGAATCCGAATTTTGCGTTTAATGTTAACGCCGCAGTACAGCAGCATAATTAGAATCATCCCACCTGCCGTATTTTCATTGGTAATCCCACTGGTAAAAAATAAGGGAATCATCAGCACGGCAAACCAGATGCTGTTTAACAGCCTGGTCTGTTTTTCTTCATACAGCCGGAATGGCAAAAGTGCCAATAGAATAATGGTACCACACCATAAGTAATTGCAGGAGCCGGTTAACCACATCACCGTCTGACCAAACATTGGGATAAAAAACCAGACTAAGATTGTCGTTAACAACACTAATTCAAAGCGGATTCTACGACCCATAGCCAAGAAGTAAACCGCCAGACAAAAGACAATATAGCAGAGGCTGTTGGCCACATTAAAAACATCTTTTCCTAAAAACATGAAGAGCTGCGTCAATGTTTCAGCCACCACCCGCCCTCCCCAAGTCATGTAATAGGAAATCTGCGAGGTAACGATATCCCCAAAACTCATTACCGGCGTTGAGGTAGCAAAAATAAAGGTATAGACAAAATCATCAGCAATCAAAGGGGTTTTGCTGTTTAAAAACACCATGTAAGCAAATGTAACTGCTACTATTACCCAAAAGAGAATTAGATTCGTTTTTCGGGATTCGATTAAATTTTGAATCGCTCGATTTCCATATTTTTTTCCAAAACGGTCACTATTCATCATTACACTCTACCTTCTAAACACCGATTTTCGCCATGCACGTGATCCGTTTATGATCACTCGAAACGACACCCTTAGATAAACGCATAAACAAAAATCCCCCCGACAATCAACACATTGCCAATAATCTTACGCCGACTGAGTTTTTCTTTTAGAATCAGCATCCCCAAAATCCCAACATAAATATAGCCGGTTGATTCTAAAACCGGTCCCATTGTTAACGGCACCCCACGATAAGCAAAGGTCGTTAACAAGGATGATCCGAAGAAGAAAAAATAGGCCCCGATCACATAGGGGTTCAGATACTCTCGGATGCGACTTTCATAATGAATCATGGCACTTTTTTTGAGAATAACTTGTGAAAGGGAAGCCACTAAAACCGAAAACAAATAGAGAGCATAAAAAATCCATTCATTATTTGTCATCACTTACCACCAAATATATTCCTGAAACAATAATCACCGAACCCAACAACATCCCCCAACGCAGCGCTTCTCCAAAAAACAGAACTCCCCAGACAATTCCCCATAAAATGGTAATCGCTTTATTGGCAAAAGCCACTGTTAAGGGAAAGCGCTTTAAGATCTGCTGCCAGAGAATAGCATAGACAAATAATATCAATAAAAACAAGCCGTAATAAAGTATGAACGCCCAGGAAAGAAATGCTTCTTTGCTGGCCATTTTTGAAAAAACCGATCCGATTGAATATAATAATAAACTTGCATGTAAAAACAAATAGTTTTTTAATCTCAGTGTTCCTCTGTTCTCATCCGATTTACTCATTTTTCTCTCTCATACCTCATTTTTACAAATACTTCCATCATTTTATAGAGCGCGATAACATTAAATGCGATAACCAATGGGTAGGCCCCTGCCAGATACCAATATGAAATGGCTACATAAGCCGAAATATCGGTATAGGCGACACCACCAGCCAGTACAGCCGCACTAAAGAGCAAGGCCGATAAAACCAACCAACAGTCCATTAACGCATACGTGTTACGCATTTTTTTTATCAGTACAAAAAACGAAAGCAGGCCATAGACTACCAGCGCCACCATAAAGACCACTTCGCCCAAGCTTTGATAAATCGCAGTAATACTGTTCATTAACACAAGTCTGACTTTTACATTCAATGGAATTGGTTCACCCTTTATTCGGGCCGCATTATTTGTAATGTCTTCAAAAAGCAAGATCCCATTCTGCCCATCATCAATACTGTCAACCATACTGGTTTTGACTGCTTCAAACCCGGTGACATACTGAGTTGTTTTTAAAAAAGCGCTGGCCAGTTTTTCGCCATATTCATCCCGCCAGGGAGACATCAAAGCAGATGGCATGGTTGGTCGACGCATAAGCTGGCCACTGTCAAAGGCCGCCTCCAATTCATTGGTCACCGCTTCATAAAAACGATTGGCCGTTTCGGCATCATCATAGTACCCCGAGTTGGAAACCGCTTCCCGCAACGCCCAAAAGAAAAAACCATCCTCTACCTGTCTTACCTTGGCATCTTTTTCGTACCAGGACCATCGATCCAGACTTGATTCCAACTCATTTTCAATACTTTTTAGCGATGGGGATGCCGCATAAATTTTTGTCATCGTACTTCTGGGAACCGATGCCCGCTCAATTTCTTCACTCGGTTGCACAGCATAGATGAGTTTTATTGCCTTCGTAAAATTGCTGTCATTGAGCTCATTCGTGGTGTAAATTCCATAATATGCGTAATTTACACTGGAGATAATTATCGTAGATATGATCAGAATTCCCATCGGGACTAGCGTAATCATCCCTTTTTTAAGCTTTTCTTTTATTGATAATTCTTTTTTTAGAATAATCGTTATGCCTGTAATAATAATGACGCCCAGCACCAATGGAATAATCCAGATCCCATCTTCCCGGGTATGCCATAAAGCGGCCAAACCGAGTCCGGCAATAACTGCCCAGACCAGCTGAATTGCCGTTTTTTCAAAGCGGTTTAAATAAACGGCAAACATCCCGCCACTGATGACGAGAACCTGAGCGGCAGTTAAGCTATTTCGATAGACCCGGAGAAAGGTTTCATCGGCAAATGAGATCGGATTAAACAGCAACGCCAAAAAAATTAAATAAAGCGGAAATTCAGTTTTAAACAGTCGTTTGATCCCAAAGACAAAAATTACGCATGCGATGGAATAGATTCCTGGAATTGACACCGAATAGGGGATTCCAAACCAATCATTTGCGACTAAAAAAAGCGGAAAGAACAGCCCCTTGACTAACGTCTTTTCCGAGTAAGAACCTAACCACTCTCCTTGAATTAACGAATTGGCCATATTGATCATTAAGCGATCATCGTGTCCGGCTCCGGCATGGGCAAAAAGAGGCATGCCAATGACCAGCAGTTGTTTGAACAGAATAAAAGCAATCATAAAAATGACCAACCGGTATTTTTCGATCACTATCCTCAATCGATTCTTTGCGTTTCCAAAACGTGTTGACACCCTCTTTTCACCTCCTCAATTTTTTTCAATGAAAAATAACAGACAACCTAAATTTTTCTCTAGCTTGTCTGAAACCATCCTATTTTTTTCGTTCAATTTCCAAAATCCCCAGAAAGAAACTGGCAAAAATCAATTCAATACCGATGGCGATTAGTGTTGTCGCCGGAATTGTTATTTTCATGATTGACTCTGGCTGTAGATTGCCAAACGAATTGTTGCCCCAAATAACAAAGGCAATAATCGTCGCCACAATCCCCAGTACGGTTAACAAAACCCCGATTACAACGCCTTTTTCGACGGTAAACTTTTCCAGGATACCAATGGTTTTAGGACTATTGGGTATAAATCCTGAACTTAATGCATAAGCTTTGGTAAACATTGAAAATAAGCTGATATTAACCCCAACCAGCAATGCTGCCGAACCATACATCATGGTATTTATACCAAAATTCACATTACCGATTTTTGTGGGACCGACGCCAATTGCTACCATCATCACCAACCCAATGGCTGATAAAATAATGCCAGGATACAAAAATGTCCAATTGGGACTGTACATCATCAAAAATTTGAGATGCCGCCAACCATCCCGCCAACTTCTTAAGTGCGGGGGACGTGACCGACCATCCGGTGATAAGGTCGTTGGCACCTCAATCATTTTCAGCTTATGCAAGGTAGCCTGAACAACCATTTCGCTGGCATACTCCATTCCTGTCGTTTGCAACTGAAGACTCTGAATCGCCGCTCGGTTATAACCCCTAAGCCCACAATGAAAGTCTTTAATATCACTGGGATAAAAAATCCGCCCGATAAATGATAAGACCGGATTTCCCAAATATTTATGCAGCGGCGGCATCGCCCCTTTTTCAATTCCTCCTTTGAAGCGGTTTCCCATTACCAATTCATAGCCTTCTCTTAGTTTTTCAAGAAACGGCATCAGGTTTAAAAAATTATAACTATCGTCTGCATCGCCCATGATAACATATCGACCTCGGGCGTTTTCACTCCCACCTCTTAATGCGCTCCCGTATCCCTTCTGTTCGATATTGACAACCCGGGCTCCGTTTCTGATGGCTATTTCCTGAGATCCATCGGTACTGCCATTATCGGCAATGAGCACTTCGCCATCGACATTGTTATCTTCTAAGAAGGACATCGCTTTTTTTATGCAAATCTCCAATGTTTCCGCTTCATTCAGGCACGGCATTAATATCGTTAATTCGATTTCTCTCTCTTCCAATCGCTTTTCCTCTTTATACTTTATATTTTATTACTCACGTTCGCTTATTCCAACGTTGGGAAGACCGCCGTCAACACGATCTGCTTAGACTTCTTTTCTCCATATCTCATTCAATAGATTCAAATGCCTTTCAAAATTATGCCGATGTTGCTTTTTTAACACTTGCAGAATGACACCACTGAAAAAACTGATAATGGCGATGATCCACAAGGCCGAAATGACAATCAAGGTCGGATATTTGTCGACCAGGCCGGTTTCAAAATAATTAATTAAAATGGGCGTAAAAAAGATCCCGCTGATAATCAACAATACTAATGAAAGCATCGAGAAAAACAAATAGGGTTTGGTATCTCTAAATAAGGTTCCAATTGTCATCAACACTTTATATCCATCTGAATAGGTATTGAGTTTTGAGACACTGCCTTCTGGTCGATCCCGATAGTCGATCGGCACTTCAACTATTTTAAAATTGTTGTCCAGGGCAAAAATTGTCATCTCCGTTTCAATTTCAAATCCCTTTGATGTAACCGGAAAGGATTTTACAAATTCCCGGGTGAAGCCCCGAGCTCCGGTCATAATATCTTTTACTTCAGCCTTAAACAAAACATTGATTAGCTTTCTCACCAGAACATTGCCAATGTTATGAAAAGGACGTTTGTTTTCCGTAAAATAAGTTGATGACAGGCGATCCCCAATGGCCATATCGGCTCGTTTTTGATAAATTTGTTTTTCCAGTTCCAAGGCGAATTCGGCGGGGTAGGTGTCGTCTCCATCCGTCATAATATAACAGTCGGCATCAATATCCCGAAACATCGATCGAACCACATTGCCTTTCCCCTGTCGATATTCGTAGCACACAATGGCGCCAGCCTTTCTGGCAATTTCATCAGTCCCATCACTGGAATTGTTGTCATATACATAGATATCAGCATGAGGCATGACTGCCTGATGATCTTTGATTACTTTTTCAATGGTTTTAGATTCGTTATAACAGGGGATTAAAATCGCTGTTTTTTGTCCTTTTTCCATCATTACTCCTTTAATTATAATTTACTGTATATATCTTAAATCCGTTTTCATCTGCTAACTCCGTAAAGCTTACAGCCTCATTTGAAAGTATCGATAAATCCCGTTTTGAGAAAACATAGGTTACCTCTAGTTTTTCCAGATCCATAATATTTAAATTCACTTCAAAAAGATCTGGCGATTTCAGTTCAAAGTGTGTTTCATTACTTGTGTTAATCAGATTGACACTGATATGGGCATAACGGTTATATATTTCCTCTGCTGATCCATCCGGATCCAGTAGATGCCATCTTTCCAGATTCGGATACACATTTGTGGAGTTTATTGTTGGTGCGCCAGCCATTAATGGAAAATTAATCACTGGAAAACCAATTTCCGCTCCCGAATCGACAATCCATAATCCGTTTTCCGTCGTATTGATCTGTTGAATTCTATTGATTAAATTCGTCTGGTAAATCGCATCCAGTCCATTAACAACTGGATTCACAAATAATCCTGCAATAAAAATGATACCAAAGACAATCACCAATAACGTCTTACGGGCCCACTCCTTGTTTCCACTTAAGATGACGTAAAATGATCCAAACAAAAGAAGTAAACTAATCATACTCATTTTCAGATCAAGATAACCGTCATATGTTTTAAACGCCAATAGCGTGATTCCGAGGCTCATGAGCAGTGCACTACCCACTTTAAACCATTTTGAAAACGCACCGTCAAATAAAGCAAGGGCCCGGATCAACAATAAAATATTTATGAATCCTACTGCCAAAAAAGCTCGAACCGGCTTTGAATAACTGAGCAAGGTGATTTTTGCCAACCATTCCGGCCACGGAAACAAACACCATACTATCATCATGGCATTTATTAAAAGCAGCGGGATCAAGAATTTATCCTGCTGCTTTTGTTTTATCACTACCCACGCAGACAAAACAATTCCCAACGGAAAGAAATCAAAATAAACTGCCAGCTCACAGGGATTTGCATACGTCAGTTCCCGTGAAAAAGCAAAAAACAGGTTGCCCGGATATAAAAACAATCGCAACCCCTGGTTTCCCCCGGTTTCAGCACTTCCTCCCGGATAAACCGTATTCATCACCGAGTCAATTGTTCCTCCAGATTTAGACAAAATATAAATCATGCCCAAACTCAATAATAGAATCAAACCAACGCCAATTCCAATATCTTTTTTATTCCAGACAAAATGCTTCCGATTTTCCAGCACAACGCCAATGAATAATGCCAGAAATACATATACCAGTGGTACTTGCCAGGCTGGATAAAAGGTTAAAATATATCCACCGGCACAAATTAACATCACCAAGGCATACAGTGACCGTCGATAGTAATTCTGATTATTCATATACAGGGTGATCATGATCAACGCCAGTTGACCAAAAACCAGCATTTCAACCAGACCGTTGATGGCAAACCACCACTGCACAACGGGAGACCAGGTAACCATCAGGGTATAAATCAAGGCCAGCAATTTACTCTTATTCGTGAGGATCATCCCAAATTCAAAGGATACTAAAAACAAGGCAATGGTTCGACCGATCCAAAAAAATGACAGCCCTTTTGCCGGAGCCAACAGTAAATAACCCCAATGAAATGGTCGAAAAAATATCGCAATATCTCTTACCGGTTGACCATATATGATAAAGGTGTCGGTTAGTGCCCCCCGAATGGTTTCACTGAAATAAGGAAACAAACCCGAATGATTATAATACTGCGACAGCATCATCGGTGTATTGACCGCCCACTCGTCACTACGGATTGCTCTTGATATGCCAATCAATGGTTGTGAAATATTGGTTAAATTAGTTAAATAATTCTGCCAATACAAGATTGATGAGCCATGAATTTCAAAAAAAACAAGGAAAATCCCCAATATCGCCGAAATCCAAAAACGATATCGATAGGCACTATCTGTCAGTTTTTCCATTCCGTAATGATTCACCAAAATGCTCAAGCCAATTCCAATACTCATAAAAAAGAATAACCTGACAAAATCGAAAGTCTGAATAATCTGGGCAATTCCTGACCATGATTGGAACGATTCAATCGCAATTTTGTTTTCAATCATTAAAAAAAACAATTCACTAAAACCGGTTAATATTAATGACAAAATTATTAAAATGAAAATATTGATCTTTCTATTTGTTAATATTCCATTCAACTTAATACCCACTCTCAAACACCGCTTTAAATGTCATAAAAAATACTTTGATATCAAACCACAGTGTCCATTTTTCGATATACTCGATATCACACTCGATCCGTTTATGAATCGAAGTATCCCCACGCCAGCCTTGAACCTGAGCCCAACCGGTGATCCCCGGCCGAACATGGTGTTTGATCATATACTTAGGAATTTCGTGTTGAAACTGGGTGACATAATGGGGTCTCTCGGGTCGGGGTCCGACAATACTCATATCCCCTTTAAGTACATTGTAGAACTGTGGCAGTTCATCAATGCTGGTTTTTCGGATAAATGCACCAAATTTTGTTTTACGCGGGTCGTTCTCAGTGGTCCAGCCGATTTCCCCAGGAATGGCGGCATCACAACGCATCGATCTGAATTTGTAAATCCAGAATTCCCTTCGGCCCATCCCCACCCGAATTTGCTTATAGATAATCGGCCCAGGTGAGGTTACTTTAACCAGAATTGCCGTAACCAACATAATTGGTGAAACCAGAATTAAAATCAGAATTGAAAGAATAATATCAATTGCTCGCTTGATCCATTTATTCAAGGGCTGATCCAGGGGGATGTAACGGGTATTGATCAATGGAATACCATCCAGTTCATCAAAATAAGCTGTTGTTCCCTGAATCAAGTGAAAATAATCTGGAATAATCTGGGTTTTAACACCCTGGTATTCACAGATATCAATGACTTCATCGATTCGTTTAAAACTGGTATTCGGCAAGGCAATAATGACCTCATCCACCTGATATTCTTCCAGAATTTCATTCATTTCCCGGGTTTTTCCCAGGATCGGGATCCCATCTTTATCGCTTTTGTGATAATAATCATCAACATACCCGGTTACCTTATAACCCAGCTGACGATCTCCAGCGACTTTTGCAGCAAAGGTTTGACCAATACTACCAGCACCCACAATAATAATATACTTGATGTTAAAACCCCGTTCCCGGGCCATTCGGAGAATTTTGCGAATCGATCCCCGCTCCAAAATCATCATCACCGTAGAGGTAATAAAGAAAATCCCCAGCATATACCGTGAAAAATGGATGCTTTTCATGGTAAATAAGGCCGACATTAAAATCGCAATGCCAATAATGTTGGCAAAGACGATTTCCCGGCATTCTTTAAAAAAACGCTGTTTGCGATATGGTTTGTAGAGGCCAAAGAACAGAAAAAGAACAAGATAGAGGGGGATAATGATTGCCAGCAAATCAATATAAGCCCTCAGGTTCATGGTCCGCACGCCATCATCAAAGAAAGGTGAGACAAACCGAATATACCAGGCAAATAAAAGAGACGCTGTCACCACACACAAATCAAACAACACCAATATAAAATTAAAAAAACGCTGATTGCTTTTTATCATGCCTGTCTCCCTTCCCTGTTTTTATTTTCTGCGATTATTTTTTGCTAAGGCCATTTTTTTCATGATTGTCGTTCCTGTAATCACACACCACCGGGTAAACCGATTATATTTATTCTGATAATGTTTATTATAAAAAATGATCATCGAATCATAAAATGCGGCAATCACTTTGGGATTTCGTTTGCCGATGCCACTGGCTTTTTTGTGATGAAAAATTCGAACTTCCGGATAATACATGACCTGATACCCGGCCTGTTTGATCCGATAACACCAATCGACGTCTTCCCCATACATAAAAAAATCCTCATCCAGCATCCCTACCGTATCGACTACGGCTCTGGGAACCAACATAAACGCCCCCATAATACAATCAATGGAACAGGTTTTATTTTCATCCACATAGGTCAGATTATAGGCCCCAAAACGGGTGCTTTCGGGAAAGGCCAGGTCCAGATTGAGACTGTGATAAAGTCCGTTCATCGGTGTCGGAAAGCTTCGTTTACAGGCCGGATCCAGTTTTCCTGATGGCAGCAATACCTTACAACCCAATGCCCCGATATGTTTGTGATCTTTAATAAAAGCCAGGGCACCTTTTAAGGTATCCAGATCAACAATGGTATCGGAATTGAGCAAGAGTATATAGTCGCCCTTTGCCACCGCCATACCGATGTTATTGGCCTTTGAAAAGCCCAGGTTTTCGCTGTTTTTGATAATCGTTATTTCTGGAAACTGCTTTTCAATGGCTTCGATGCTGCCATCATCAGAAGCATTATCGACCAGAATAATTTCATAGCACAATCCTCTGGTATTACTTTTTATAATTGAATCAATACAATTTGATGTCAATTCTTCTGTTTTATAATTAACAATAATAATCGATAAATCCATTTTCAGCCTTTCTTAAGCCATTTTGTCTTTCAAAAGACATTATATTTTACCATACCCCCCACAAATATGGAAGGGCCGATCTAAAAACTGTTTTACTTGCCTATTTTATTTTCAACTTGTCTAAATACATTCACTATCAATTGGACTTCAATAAAAAAATAATGCTTCAGATTTCGAAACTGAAAAGGAACCTTCGTCATGATTCGATGCTTTTTCAGACCTTCTTTAATCCCAGCTCGATAATCCTGGCCAAAGCCCCTTTTGGCAAACGTTATGTATTTAACGATAAACCCCAAAAATAAAAACGGGCTGTTAACCAGTAATTGAACAAATGGCATATTTTTATATGCGACATAAATATTATTGCGGGCTGAAATCTGAACCTTGAAGGGACTGTACTTTTGGCCTTCTGCTGTGGTTGCGCTGCCAATATGGTAGCAGATTGCTTTGGGTTCATATCGATTTTTATAACCATTGATCAATGCACGGTATCCGATATCAACGTCCTCCATATAGGCAAAAAAAGCTTCGTCAAACAAGCCAATCTCATTTAGAATCGATCGGCGGTAAATCCCCGCCCCGGCACAGCTACTAAAAATTGCAGTTGGCTTATTATGCGCATTTACCGATTGGCCATCGCCCCGTTTATATCCCCAGCCCAGAATATTATAAAAATCGCCGGTGTCATCGAGCTTATCCCGTTCATAAAAACGGATCATTTTCGAGCTCACCGAAAAGATTCGGGGATTATCATCAATATGCAGATATAAATATTTCACAAAATCGGGATCCGCCACCACATCGTTATTTAAAAGCAGACAATATTTTCCATGACTGGCCAGAATTCCCTGGTTGACCGACTTATCAAAACCCGAATTAACAGGGTTTTCCACCAGTGTTACATTTTCATAATTTTTTATGATTTCGATACTGGCGTCGCTGGAGCAGTCGTCCACGACAATAATTTCCATGTGCCCGAATGTTCTAAAACTTTGTATCATCATACTATCCAGACAATTGGCAATAAACTTCTCCCCATTGAAATTTGGTATAATAACTGAAATATCACACTTCATAAAACCGTCCTTTTTTCTATCCATAATCCGTTTTATTATAACATAGGATCTTCCTTTACTAAACAAAAAGAGACCAGGAACTTTTCCCAGTCTCTCTTTTGGGCACTATCTCAATTTGCATTGCTGTAAGGGTTGTGAAAGTCAATCCATATTTCCGGATCGACACAGGCATCATCAGCATTGGCGATTGCTCCAAAATGCAGATGCGGTCCATAGGCATTATCGATATAGGTTCGTTGGGCGTTATAACCAGAGCCCCCGACTGAGCCAATTTTTTGGCCCTTACTTACCGACTGTCCCACACCCACGTTAATTTCCTGCAGATGTCCATAAAAGAAGGAAACACTTTCACCGTAGCGATCAGTGGTGCGGATTCGGACGTAGCGACCATAGCCCATAAAAAAACCGGCTTTTTCGACAATACCATTGCCAACTGCATAGCAGGAGGCATAATAGGGTGCCGGGATATCAACCCCTTCGTGAATATCACCCCAGCGTGGTCCAAACCAATCGGTGGGATCGCTGGGATTGGGTTTATAATTTTTATCCAGCGGATAATTATAAAAACCATATACTGTTGCCGTATTCTGTAAAATCGTTTTACTGGAGTCCTTAACAAAAACCATTTTTCCGTTTTTATCAACCAGGTAAGCATGCGAAATAAACGCATCAACAATAATGTTATAGTTTCGCAGATTAATGTTGGCTTCCCATGTGTGATTGCCAATATAGGTTGCCGGCTCCCAACGCAGATCATCCTGACCATTTGAACGGCTCCAGGTTGGCATCATGATGGCGGTCACACCGTTTTCACTTCCCACATTCCTGATCCGGATTTTGAAGGTATTATTCAGCACCGCCTTATCATACTCGATGATGGGATTAAGCTTTGCCAATGTAAAGTTAACGCTTGCAAAAGAAATAGTCTCTCCATTATTTCCCTTGATATAAGTATGGATAATAAATGGGCCGGTTTCAAATCCATGGTTTTCAATATCCACCGAGGCAAGGTATTCTCCATTTGCGCCAAGCACCCCTTGATACCATCTTATCTCATCCTGGCCATTGCGATTTGACCATACCGCAAAATCGACCTGCTTAATCCCAGGCTTTTTGCTGCAGTTTTGAGTGCTAATGACAAACTTCGATCCATCATTTTCCTGCTGATGTGCCGCAACTTTTAATGGATCTTTTATAAACGGATTGTCACTGATTTTCGTTGTCGCTCCGAGATACTTCTGTTGTCCATTTTTATCGGTAACGTAGACGTGACTGATAAAGGTATCATAGCTTTGTTTATAATCAGCGATATTTATCACCGCTTCCCAGGTATCATTTCCTACATAGGTAGCTTTTTCCCAGCGCAGATCGTCATGACCGTTGATCTGTGTCCAGGTTGGCACAACAACATCGCTGACGCCATAGCGGTTGCTTAGCCCTGAAATACTTACCTTAAAACAGTTATTCCATACTTCTGTCATCGAAATAACAGGCTGAGATTCTTCAAGATTATAACTACTTCCAACAACTTTTAGTATTTCACCCTGCTGTCCATGGATGTAGGTATGGATCAAGTAAGATCCTGTCTCGTATCCATGGTCTTTACTATCGATGGTGATGCAAAACTCCCCATTTTTATCCCGGGTTCCCTCATACCAATGCAAGTCATCCTGGCCATTCCGTGCTGTCCAGGTTGGAAACAAAACCCTGCCAATCTCAGCTTTTCCAGCACAACCGATGGTACTGACCGTAAACTGAGTCTTATTCTCTGCCGCTTGTGAAATGATGATTCTCAGATCACTAACCCCAGTTGTTGTTTTTACTGTTTCACTCAATTCTTCATCCGGATTTTGATCGTTCGTTGTTACCGCATCCACTTCATCAACCTTTACATCTGCATTATCACTGCCTGCAGTATCTTTAGTTGTTTCCGGGTTTTCCGGTTGCAATGCCGGTTTTGTGTCTGTCCGTACTTCCGTTTTTTCTGATAACGCATTTTCCTGAACAGCAAATTCCATTTCATCCTGTGCCAGGATTTGACCTGCTGAAACAAACATAATCAATGCCCAACAGATCACCAACGATTTTATCGAATTGCACTTCTTTTTTTTCATTTCCCCTCACCTTAAATTAATCCCGGACTTTTCACTACCCTATCATTGAACCATTGTCGGCGTCAAGTCTAAGATATAAAAAAACAGAGCTGAATTTCTTCAGCTCCGTCTTTTAATCAACTAAAACTTTTTCATAATCGCCTTAACCTTACCTGCATAGGTGGTATCAGCTGCCCAGGTTCCGGCCAGTTCTTCAACAGAAACGGCGCGCAATCGCAGGGAATCATTCCAGCGTGGATCAACCTTGGTTTGATTGAGCGCTGCACTGCTGGCATAACATTTTAGATGCTGTACATGTCCTCGAATTCCAGTTTGGAGACCTGTGCTGCTACTTCCGTATACTGCTGCGAAATCAAATCCCGGTACGCCGCCAGTGGCTCCCAGCCCGGCAAAATTGAATTGGGAAACTTTGACATCCCCACCAAACTGAAGATTTCCAGTTTCCAGCATTGCCTGGGCAAAGGCAACCTCCGCCCGAACGCCTTCGGCATTACACTCCTGCACATAAAGCTCTGCAAATCTTTCTAAATTAACACCAAGATCATTGTAAAGCTGTGGATAGACACTTCCAGTTCCTTTATAATAGGCTACAAGTTGTGCCGCAGTCACTGTCGAAGCCCCCATGATCGGGGTTTCTACATAACGGACACTCACTGACGTATTGCCCAGAAATACCGATCGTCCATCGGATTCAACACCATAGGCATGAATCGAATAAGTACCACTGTTACCATTGTGATTCTTGGTATCAATTACCACCTGAAAACTGCCATCGCTTTTTTTGGTGGCTGTATACCATTTAATATCATCCTGACCATTTATGTCACTCCAGGTTGGAATCAAAATACTTTTAATTCCATTCGGTGCGGTGATACCGCTCACTGTTGCTGTAATAATATTCTCATTAACAACTGCTTTCACGGTTGATGCGGTCATCGGTTTTGTCGCCGTAATATTCGCTGAGGTATTCCCTAATAAGGTCATTCTTCCGCTAAACTCGGTTCCATAAGCATGAATACTGTAAGTACCGCCAACATACTTGTGATCTTTAATGTCGACTGTGACCATGTAGCTGCCATCACTTTGTTTTTCAGCAAGGTACCAAACCAGATCATCCTGACCGTCAGCATCACTCCAAACCGGTACCGAAATTTGTTTGATACCACCAGGGGCACTAATTCCTTTTATCGTTGCCGTAATCTTATTGCCGGAGACACTGGCCGTAACACTGGTTGCCGTCATCGGTTGAACCACAACGTTAGCTTTTGCAGCGCCGACAAAGGTCATTTTGCCATTACTGTCTTTTCCATAAGCATGAAGAATATAGTCTCCACTGTTGTAATTATGATCTTTAATATCCAGCGTCAACTTGTAGCTACCATCACTTTGCTTGGTGGCGGTGTACCATTTAATATCATCTTGACCACCGGTTTCGCTCCAGACAGGGATTAACATTTCGGTAATGCCATAAGGAGCCGTAATGCCTTTTATGGTTGCTGTAATTTTTCCGTTTAATACCACTGCGGTGACACTGGTTGCCGTCATTGAATCAACCTTCACCGCTGTTGTCGTGCTACCTAAAAATGTCATTAAACCAGTGTTATCTTTTCCATAAGCATGAATATTATAGGTTCCACCATCATATTTGTGATCTTTAATATCAACGGTGATCTTATAACTGCCATCACTTTGTTTGGTGGCAGTGTACCATTTCAAATCATCCTGACCGCCGGTTTCACTCCAAATTGGGATAAACAGATCGGTGATGCCTCCCGGTGCCTTAATACCTTTTACGTTAACCGTAATGGTATTCCCTGTCACACTTGCTGTTACACTGCTGGCACTCATTTTTTTCTGCACAGATGCATTAACATTAGCTGTGCTTTCGCCGAGTTTTGTATACTTCCCGTTTGAATCGACACCATAACAATGCAATTGGTAATCGCCACTAGTATAACCATGGTCTTTTACATCAATAGTCACACTGTAAGAGCCATCGCTTTGTTTGGAAGCTGTATACCACTTCAAATCATCCTGGCCACAATCATCACTCCAGGTCGGGATATAAATAACCTGTAATCCATTAGGTGCCGAAACACCTTTAACCGTGGCCGTGATTTTATCACCACTCACCGTGGCCGTAAAACCAGATGCAGTCATTGGTGATGTGGCAGCGCCAAAAATCTCAGTGACACTGGCTAAAACCTGATCCGCCATTTTTTGCTGATTGGTTCCATCGGCCAATTTCTGTGATTCCGCATTGTTTGACACAAAACCCGCTTCAATCAGCACTGATGGCATGCTTGTTTTTCTTGTATAAGCATCATCCCGCTCCACAATCTTATTACGACTGGGAACATAGGTTAAATTTTTGCTGAAATTAGTATTCATCAAGTTGGCCAGTTCCTTGGATTTCAAGGCTATGGTTGGGGGTGTTGCATCCAAATCTGCCAGCGACCCATCGCTCCATAAGCCGGCTTTCTGATAAATTCCGTTGTTATCAACCGATGGGTGATAACTGCTCCAGTAAAATTCATAACCACTGGCTGTCGCTGCCCCGGAGTTATGATGAACACTGATAAACAAATCAGCTCCTAAACTGTTGGCAGCGCTACATACCGCTGTCGAATTATTGGTTGTTGTTGCCAGCATGGTTGGCAATCCAGGGTTTCCAGGAATTTGGTGACTCAGCATGGCATTATAGCCATTATTCCGTAAAGTTGTGACGATTTTAATAGCCAACGCATTATTGAGATCCACTTCCTTAATACCGGTTGTTTTATTAACTGCTCCCGTATCGGTTCCTGACTGGTGCCCTGGATTAACCACGATAGTGGTGCTTGCTGCCTCCACGCTCAGACTAAAATACGAAAAAAAGGTCAGCAAGGCCAGAACCATCACCACTCCTAGCGCAATCTGCTTTCTTAAATTTTTTATCTGCGTCATTATTTTCCTCCTTTCTTTTAAATTTTTCCTGTTGTCATTATATTGATAGTTGTAACGATAATAGCATAAAAATTTTACATCGTCAATTTATTCGTTACATCTTTTGCGTACTTAAGTTAAATCTCATTTTCTTCATCTTCAATTGTTTTACCTTTTACATAACCCACAATATCCACACAAATGGCGTAATTTCCGTCAACCCGGGTTAAATTCCGGTTGTAGTAAGGATCATTCTTGATATAGTTCAACCAGTGATCTTTCATGTATTTGATTTCACTGTTAAAACGCTTGTATTTTGAATAGGTATCTTCAGCCCCTCGGGATTTTGATTCATAGTGATAAAGCTCTACATCATGCAGCCAGACATTGAATTTTCCGGCTTCGTAAAGTTTGAGACAGAAATCCACGTCGTTGAAAGCAACCGTCAATTTTTCTTCGAATCCATTGACCCGGTCAAAATCTTCCCGTTTCACCATCATACAGGCGGCCGTCACGGAGGTATAGTTATTGGTGGTGACCAGTTTTCCAAAATAACCATAATCCCCCCGGGGGAATCCCACATGTCCATGACCGGCAACGCCGCCCATTCCCAATAGAACGCCTGCGTGCTGAATGGTGTTGTCGGGATAATAAAGTTTTGCCCCGACTGCCCCAACATGTTCCTGCTGCGCATAACTGACCATTCGTTTCATCCAGCCTTTGGTGATCACGGTGATGTCATTATTTAAAAACAGTAGATATTCGCCTTTCGATTCCTTAACCGCCAGGTTATTTATTTTTGAAAAGTTAAACGGAATATCAATTCGCACAACCTTAAACTGCTGCGGATATTTTCTGGTATAATACTCAAACAGTTTGAAGGTGTCTTCTTTTTCACTGCCGTTATCGGCGACGATAATTTCAAAATTCTCATAGATCGTTTTTTCATAGATGGAATCAATACAGGCTTTTAAGTCAGCAGCATTATCCCGGGTGGGAATAATCACCGATACCAGGCCTGCATTGACAATTTCATACTCAATGTTATAGACGCCTGGGAAGGCTCCATGACTGACCATCCCTTTTATTCCCCGTCTGTCCAGAGCATCTTCCAGAGACTTAAGACCAGCTTCGAAGGCATAACCTTTTGAATCCGGGTTGACGGCGGTGGAATTACTGATCATCCGCCAGTGATACAAAATCTTTTGAATATGGAAGATCTGATTCGTTTTTTCGGTGAAACGCAGCACCAGATCGTAATCCTGAGCCCCTTCATAGCCTTTTCTAAAGCCGCCGATCTCATCGATGATGGTTTTGCGGTAGACCCCAAAATGGCAAATGTAATTGGTCGCCAGCAGAATGTCGGGCGCCCAGTCGGTTTTAAAAAATGGCTGGCTGCGTTTATTGTCCTCACTTAGCTTATCTTCGTCGCTATAAATAAGATCTGCTTCCGGGTGTTCATTTAATAATTTAACCACTTCGTAGAGAGCAAATTCGGCCAGAGTATCGTCATTATCCAATAGACCCACAAATTCTCCAGTGGCGATCGCCAGGGCTGAGTTGGAAGCCTCTGAAATATGACCATTTTCTTCC
Source organism: Acetobacterium sp. MES1 (assembly GCF_002237635.1). Lineage (NCBI taxonomy): Bacteria > Bacillati > Bacillota > Clostridia > Eubacteriales > Eubacteriaceae > Acetobacterium > Acetobacterium sp. MES1. The sequence continues at coordinate 24,413 of NZ_MJUY01000060.1, read as the reverse complement.
CGGTAAACCACCTTGATGCGAGAATCCAGCATTTTAAACTCTTCCAGTAATGGTTTTATATGGGCATCCGTCGAATTGTCATCGGCAATGCACAACTCCCAATTTTCGTAATATTGATTTAAAACCGAATCAACGCAGGCCCTGAGCCATTGTTCTTCTACATTATACACCGGCATAACAATGGAAACCTTAGGTTTATATGAAAAACCACTGATTTCTGCCAGAACTTTTTTCCTGTCATAATCTTCATGAACGTCAATCCAAAAATCATAGTTTTCCTGATTCTTATATTTCAGTTCAAACTTGATTTTTCGGATCGTATTTTTTAAGCCGTTGCGACTGAGATATCCAACAGTTCGGGTTGTCACACCAGCCAATCGTTTGGCATTAAACAGATTCGGCTTTTTTAAATAATCGTAATTCTTCTTCAAGTTAATCGGCACAATGCGAATATTCGTGTCATCTGTTAGTTTAAGTTTTAGTTTTTCACCATAAGTGTTTTTATCAAACTCGATAATAAAGCCAACCTTGGCATCATCAGGCAAGGCATACTTGTTATTGACGTCGATCCGGAAATCCCGTTTAAACTGAACCCCGACGGCTTCTCTTCCCAATAAATAAAGTTCGACCGGCTCTTTGGTCTTGGTATTAAAGGCCCAGCCCTGAACCGTGGCACATTGACTTGCTTCATCCTTGACAATCTTGTCGATAAAATATTTAATTTCTTCCTGCACAATAACTGATTTCTTTCTCATTCCCATAACCTTTCTTTTAAACTAAACGATTTCCCATTGGTGTTCCATATGAACCAGACCCTCGGTAAAATAGTCAGCTACTACCGCAATTACAAAGGCCGCTGTTTCATAGTCCAGGTTGACAATGCTCTTATTGGTAAAAAGTCCGATGTCTACCTCGTATTTTCCACCCAGCAGAGGCAGCTTGGGCACGACATAACGGACATGATGGATTCCTTTTGTTTTTGGGATCGTCACCCCATCCAAATGGGTGTTTGGACCAAAAATATATTGGCGGTCGATGGTGTAAAAGGCCACCCCCACCAACGGCTCGCTTTTTATATCATCGTACAGTTCATACTCAATATCCACGATAAAATCATCAAAGGTGTTCAATGTTTCTTTATTACAGCGCATCGCCGTGATTTTTCCCAGATGGGCTTCAATTTCGTAGTTATCCTGTAGCTGTTTGCCCTCTTCAAGAGCCTTCTGTTCCATCGATTCTTTTAGCATTTCACTTTCATACATGTCAATGACGTGGGTGACCTCATCAAACATCCGCATTTCGCCCTGATCAATCCACACTGCTTTGGTACAGAAACGTTTGATTTGTTCCAGGGTGTGTGAAACAAAAAGTACTGTTTTTCCCGAAGCTTTAAATTCTTCCATTTTGTTGATGCACTTGATCTGGAATTTTGCATCACCAACAGCCAGAACTTCATCGACAATCAATATTTCCGGATCGACATTAATGGCGGTCGCAAAGGCCAATCGGGCAAACATACCGCTGGAATAAGTTTTGACTGGCTGATAAATGTACTCGCCAATTTGCGCAAAATTGACAATATCATCCAACCGTTCATCCATTTCTTCCTTGCTGTAACCCATAATCAGACCATTGGAATAGATGTTTTCGATTCCGGTATATTCGGGATTAAAGCCGGTTCCCAGTTCCAACAGGGCGGACACCTTGCCGTCAACAGTAACATTACCTTTACTCTGGGTTAGTACGCCAGAAATAATCTTCAGTAAAGTCGACTTTCCTGATCCATTCTTACCCACAATCCCAATCGATTCACCCTTTTTTATTTCCAGATTGATATTGTTCAGGGCATAAAATTTATGATGGTATTCTTTTTTCTTAAACAGACTCATGGATTCTTTTAGGCGATCCATCGGCCGTTGATAGAGCTGATATATTTTTGTAACGTCGGCTATTTTAATTGCCACATCTGACATAATTTCCTCCACTGATCCGTGATCAACATTTTCTATAAGACATCAGCAAAATGAGGTCTTAATTTCCGGTATACCGCAATTCCAATTAGCAGCAATACAAAGCTAAAACCCCAGAAATATGCCGTCATTACCGGGTGTTCCCAGAACCAGCCTGTTCCAAAAAATGCCTCCCGATATCCCTGGACAATGTAGTACAAAGGGTTTAATTTCATAATCCATAATAGATTCTCAGGATATGTTTCAACAGGTACTACAATTGGTGTGCCCCAAAAGAGCACCTGCATCCCAACATTAATAAATTGTAGAATATCCGTAAAAAACGGTTGAAGCGATGCAGTTATCCAAGTTAGACCCGTTAACAGAACCATTAGGCAAAGCAGATAATACAAAATCTGAATAAAGTGCAGTGACAATGAATGATTGTAGATGAGTAACATCACTATTGCAAAACCAATAAAGAAAATATGGGTATATAATGATGAAATTATTTTTACTGTCGGTAGGATCTTAATATTAAAGGTCACTTTTTTAACCAGATAACTGTATTCCCGAAAACAATTGGTGCCATTGACAAATGATTCAGAAAAGAAAAACCAGACAATAATACCAGTGATGAGATATAAAATAAATGGTACACCATTAGTTGGTGGTGATTTTAATCCCACCCCAAAAACAAACCAGTATACGGCAATGTTAACCGTCGGCTGTATAAACGCCCACATAATCCCCAAAAACGAACCGGCGTACCGGGACTTAAAATCATTGATGGAAAATTTCTGAATCAGTTTCCGATTTGCAACCAAATCTCTGATATAATCCATTAAATCTTTAAACAAATACAAACTGACACCTCATTCTTATTTTAAATGAAAAAGCACAAAAACTGTGCTTTTTCATTTACATCTATTCTACTTTTTCTTAGTTTTATTTTTTTCCGTACATATTTTGATAATACTGCTGGTAGTCACCCGACTTCACCTGTTCCAGCCATTCCTGATTGTTTAGATACCATTCAATGGTCTCAACAATTCCCTGTTCGAAGGTGTAGGATGGTTCCCAGCCCAGTTCGGTGGTGATTTTGGTGTTATCAATGGCGTAACGACGGTCATGTCCCAGGCGATCCTCGACATAGGTAATCAGTTCTTTGCTGATTTTTGAACCATCATTATCAATTGGGTATTTCCCGGAGCGGAGCATTTCCCCAACATTTTCAATAATTAAATTGACAATCTCAATATTCGCTTTTTCATTATTGCCACCGATATTATAGACTTCCCCAGCCACCCCTTTTTCCAGGATGGTGTCGATGCCACTGCAATGATCTTTAACGTGGAGCCAGTCTCTGATCTGCATGCCATCGCCATAAACCGGCAGGCTTTTTAAGGCCACCACGTTAGAAATCATCAACGGAATCAATTTTTCCGGAAAATGATAGGGTCCATAATTATTGGAACAACGACTGATGGTGATTGGCAGCTTAAAGGTCTGTCCATAGGATCGGACCACCAAATCAGCACTGGCCTTGGATGCCGAGTAAGGACTGTTGGGCGCAATCGGGGTGGTTTCGGTAAACATCCCGGTTTTTCCCAGGGCCCCATAAACCTCATCGGTGGAAACCTGATGATAGCGAACACCGTCCCGATAGGTCGGGTAGCCGCAGTCATCTTTTCCGGTTTGCCAGTGATTTTTGGCTTCATCCAAAAGCACCAGGGTTCCCATCACATTGGTTTTAATAAAGATCTCCGGATCTTCAATGCTGCGGTCAACATGGGATTCGGCAGCAAAATTCACGACCGTATCAAAATTATAGGTGTTAAAAAGATTCTGAATAAACGGCCGGTCGACAATATCCCCACGTTCAAAAACATAATTGGGATTCTTTTCAATATCCGTTAAGTTTTCCAGATTTCCAGCATAGGTTAACGCATCGACATTAACGATTTTATAATCCGGGTGCTGATCGAGCATGTATTTTACAAAGTTTGAGCCAATAAATCCGGCACCACCGGTGACTAATACTGTTTTCATGATTACTCCATTTCTATCTCTATCAAATTCAATCTATTCAAATCTTAAGCTATCTCGGATCTCGCTTAAGAAGGGCAGCTGTCCGTCTTTTTCTGAAAGCAGCACCTCATCGATTGTATCAAGCGGCCACTGGATCCCTACTTCCGGATCATTCCAGCGAATTCCGCCATCATATTCCGGGGCATATAAATTAGTGCACTTATAGTTAAACACGGCTTCGTCAGAAACCACTAAAAAGCCATGGGCAAAGCCTTCCGGGATATAAAACATGGTCTTGTTTGCTTCAGTCAGCAACACCCCGGCCCATTGCCCATAGGTGGGTGAGCCATTTCGCAGATCGACGGCGACATCATAAACCTCGCCCCGGGTCACCCGTACCAGTTTTCCCTGGGAGAATTTGGTCTGAAAATGCAGCCCCCGTAAGACGCCTTTACCGGATTTAGATTCATTATCCTGAACAAAGCGCATCGTTAAACCGGCTTTGTGAAATTCTTCTTCATTGTAGGTTTCCATGAAATAACCACGATGGTCGCCAAAAACCGATGGTTCAATGATCACCAGTCCGTCAATTTTTGTCTTAATTACATTTATCTTTGCCATCAGTCCACCTACTTGCCTGTCGCACGCTGAATCAGATACTGACCGTAGGCTGTTTTCTTCAGCGGTTCTGCCAGTTTTAACAACTGTTCTTTATCAATAAAATTTCGTAAGTAGGCAATTTCTTCGACACAGCATACATAAAGCCCCTGTCTTTTCTGGATCGTTTCAACAAAATTGGAGGCTTCAATTAAACTATCGTGGGTACCGGTATCGAGCCAGGCCATACCACGACCAAACAGTTCCACCTTTAAATTCCCCTGTTTTAAATAGGTTTCATTAACTGTGGTAATTTCCAGTTCCCCTCGTTCCGAGGGTTTAATATTTTTGGCAATCTCTACTACTTTATTATCATAAAAATAAAGCCCCGGCACCGCAAAATTGGATTTTGGATTTTCCGGTTTTTCTTCAATGGAGAGGACGGTTCCATCTTTAGCAAACTCAACCACCCCATAACGTTCCGGATCGGTTACCGGGTATCCGAAGATAACTGCCCCACTTTGCAACTCTGCCGCTTTTCTGATGGTATCCGTAAAGCCATGACCATAGAAAATATTATCCCCTAAAACCAAGGCAACACTATCGTCCCCAATAAATTTTTCACCGATAATAAAGGCCTCGGCCAAACCATTGGGAGCTTCCTGGACTTCATAGGCAAAATTCAACCCCAATTCCTCCCCGGAACCAAAAAGTCGTTCAAACATCGGGAGATCGTGGGGTGTGGAAATAATTAAAATATCTTTAATCCCCGCCAACATCAAGGTTGCCAGGGGGTAGTAAATCATTGGTTTATCATAGATGGGCAATAATTGTTTGGACACTGCCCGGGTGATGGGATAAAGTCGGGTGCCGGAACCTCCGGCTAATATAATACCTTTCATAATAACCTCTTCTCTTGTAAATTATTTTCAGATTCCTGGCGTACCGTAAGTTCTGAGGCGGGTTGCCGCAAAACCATGAAGGGTACGCTTTTAAATGCTTACTTCGTTAAATTATCCAGATATTCGACCAAGGAAATCTGCCAGGGTCTGAACTGGTTCAGCTGCAGGTCGTTTAGCGCTTTGTTCTCCAACACCGAGTATTTAGGTCGGGGCGCTGGCCGGACAAACTGCTCGGAGGTTACCGGCTCCACCGGGATGTCAATCCCTGATAAGCGGAAGATCTCGATGGCAAAATCGTACCAGCTGCATTGTCCTTCACAGGTGCCGTGATAAATGCCGTAATGATCGGTATGGATTAAATCAATAATCGCTGCCGCCAGATCAACGGTGCTGGTCGGCGAACCGATCTGGTCATTGACCACCGTCAATTTTGGATGTTTTGAAGCCAGCTCCAGCATCGTTTTAACAAAGTTGTTGCCGTCTCCATACAGCCAGGCGGTGCGGACAATAAAATACTTGGGCGCTATTTCAGAAACGGCTTTTTCTCCAGCCGCTTTGCTTTCGCCATAGACCGTTTTGGGATCAGTGGGATCGGTTTCCCGATAAGGCCGTACCGCACCTGCTTCAATAATCCCACTCCCATCAAAAACATAATCGGTCGAAACCTGAACCAACACAATATCCCGATCCCGGGCGATTTCTGCTAAATATTGGGGGCCAGTCGCATTAATGGCCATGGCCAATTCTTTTTGGGTTTCACAGCCGTCCACATTGGTCAGTGCCCCACAATTGATGATCACGGTTGGCTGTTCACTGGTAATAATGGCCGTCATTTTTTCTTTATCAGTAATATCAAACTCGGGAATATCATATCCAACAAAGTCAATCTTTTTTTTCGCGAGTTGCCGGGTTAACTCCCGACCCAGCTGTCCATTGGAACCGGTTAATAAAATTTTCATATTTCACCTTATTTCATCATTCTTTTTACTGTTATTTTTTTCTGATTTTTCGCTGTTTTTATGCAGTTAAGCCATAAAAATTCATTGTCATTATACTTGATATCCCCATAAAAGTCTATTTTTTTCTAGATTCTTTCAGGTATTTAAGATTATTCCGTTACCCACATAATCCTGTTTTTCCCACAATTTATTATTTCCTTAATAATATTCAATGTTTTTTTAAGCAAATTTATGGTATTATTGGTTGATATGATTTTAGTTCGCTAATTTGAAAGGAACCTTCATGAAAAAGAAAATAATTTTAGTCATCCTGTTTTTGATCGTCTCATTAATAGGCACTGGACTAGTATATGGCTTTAATACCATCAGCCAGATAAATGAAATGGTCGCCGAACCCAAGATGGATGAAACCGAATTGGCCGTCAATAACGACCTCGATATCGATACCGTCAATATTGCTGTTTTTGGCGTTGACGGACGCAGCGACATTGAAGGGGATCGTACCGATACGATTATGATCGTCTCCATGGATTTCCGCAACGGCAACATCAAGGTCACCTCAGTAATGCGTGACTTATTGGTTCAGATACCGGAAACCAAAGACACCTATGAAAGTCTTGATAAAATTAATGCTGCTTATGCCTATGGCGGACCGGAACTGGCTGTTAAAACCCTCAACGAGAATTTTGATTTAAACATTAAAGATTATGTCATTGTTAATTTCGATGCGATGGTCGATACCGTTGATGCCCTGGGCGGGGTCGAAGTCAATGTTCAGAACGAAGACGTATTGGAATGGACCAATAAATATATTGACGATGTCAACGACAAAGTTGGCAAGGCTGACCCCTATTTGGAAACAACGGGTGTTCAAACCATCACTGGGGTTCAGGCCCTGGCCTATGCCAGAAACCGCTTTAGTGACGATGATTTCCATCGAACCGAACGACAGCGGGAAGTTGTCGGACAAATTGCTGACAAAGCCTTCAATATCGATATGACCACCGGCCTCAGTCTATTAAGCAAGGTCTATCCCTACATCAAAACCACCCTTTCAATTAGCGAAATCACAACCTATGCCAAGGCCTTTTTAGACTCTCCGGACAAGCAATTTCTGGAGTTCCGATTGCCTACTGACGCCCATGCAACCACCGCCATGATCAGCAGTGTTTCTTATGTGGTACCAACCAGTCTGGTGGATAACGTCATTGCCCTCCATGCCTTTATTTATGGACCCGTTCAGACGACCACCACAACGGACACCGCATCAACCAGCGGCAGTTCTACCACCGCAACACAAAACGCCAGCGCTGACAGCACCTCCGCCAGTACTGGTAATCGAACCAACGTCAGCGCTCCCACCACCAGTTCAAACACCAGCGTTTCATCAGGCACCAGCTCGGGTTCTAGTAACTATACAGCTTATGTGCCATCAGCCCGGGTCAAGGAAATCAGTGATGCCATTGCCTACTTCGCAGGTACCGGCTCATCCTCATCCTACACTGATTCCAGTTCCAGTGACAGCAGCAGTGACTATTCCAACTCCAGCAGTTCGGGATCATCCTATTCCAACACTGAGTCCTCAGGGTCCGGTTCGTCGGGAAGCTCCAGCGGTTCGGGCGCTTCCAGTTCGGGCGGCAGTTCTTCAGGATCTGATTCCAGTTCAGGTGACTCTGCTTCTGGTACTGGTACTGGTACTGACTCTGGATCGGGCTCCAATTCAGGCAATGATTCAGGCTCAACGGATTCAGGTACCACCGACAATAGCAGCGGTAGCGATGACACGTCTTCAGAGAGCAGTAATTAGTGCAGATTATTTTACTAAATCTAATTATAAAAACTTATCAAACCTAAACGTATAAAGGCGTTATCCCAAGCATCGGGATAACGCCTTTCTTTTCTTCTTTTACTCTGCTAACACCTGTGATTGTAACGCTTAGATTAAATCCGTTACCTGCTGTTTAAGCAGATCCTTCTTTTCTCCAGCTTCTTTTGCAGTCTTCCCGGTTACCGAGAAATAAATCTTTAGTTTTGGCTCAGTTCCTGATGGCCGCAGGGCAAACCAGGAATAGTCATCAAAAACAAATTTTAGAACATTTGATCGGGGCAGATCAATTGTTGTTTTCACTCCCGAAACCATGTCCGTGCTGATGCCTGCTTCATAATCGTTAAAACAAATCAGTTTGGCATCGGCAAAACCTGGAAAGCTGACTTGTCTGAATTTTTCCATAATTTGATTAATCTTTGTTTTCCCCTCGATTCCCTCAAGGGTCAAGGCCACCACATCTTCGATAAAATAACCATGTTGTTTATATAACTCAATCAGGGCTTCGTAAAGAGTCTTACCCTGTTTCTTATAATAATCGGTCATTTCACAAACCAGGGCTGAAGCAACCACGGCATCCTTATCCCGGGCATAATTGCCCGCCAGGTAACCATAACTTTCTTCGTAACCAAAGGCAAAGGTATAATCGCCGGTTTGTTCAAAATCAGTCATGCATTCACCGATGTATTTAAAACCGGTCAGAACATCTAAAACGCCAGCACCATGCGATTTGGCCACAAGCCCACCCAGTTCACTGGTAACGATCGTTTTAATCACCACCTTGTTATCCGGCAGATCGGTGCGGGTTTTAAGATAATAATCAACCAAAAGGGCCCCGGTTTGGTTGCCGGTAAAGACTTCAAACTCCCCTTTTTGATTTCGGCCTACCACACCAACCCGATCACAGTCGGGATCGGTGCCAATAATAATATCGGCACCACATTCATCGGCCAACGCCATGGCCAAGGTAAAGACAGATCGGTCTTCCGGGTTGGGATAGGGTGCGGTCGTAAAATCGCCATCCGGCAATTCCTGTTCTGGTACTACCGTCACATGCCGATAACCGAGTTCTGCCAACACCCGACGCACCGGCTGATTACCAGATCCATGCAGTGGCGTGTAAACAACTTTCAATTCACTGTTGGGATTGGGCTTGCAAATAGCGGTAACCGCTTTCGTGAAGGCATTATCCATATTTTCACCAACCATTTTGATGACCTTTTGATTACGGCCTTCTGCCAATGTCATCATCGGAATGCCAAAAACATCCGGTATCTTGGCGATTTCGGCAATCAGGGCATCCGCCGAAGCGGTTACCATCTGACCGCCATCGGGCCCATAGACCTTGTACCCATTATATTCCTTGGGATTATGGGACGCTGTAATCACAATCCCGCCAGCGGCTCCCAGCTCGCGGACAGCAAATGACAGTTCCGGAGTGGGCCGCAGTTCTTCAAAAAGGTAGGCGGTAACGCCCATTTTACCCAGCACCCCAGCGGCCGCTTCCGCAAATTTTCGGGAGTTGTGACGGGAATCATAGGCAATGACGACCCCCTTTTCCCAGTTCTGAATATCCTGCCGCAACAAGTACTTTCCTAAGCCATACGTCACCTTGGCGACGGTGTAAATATTCATGCGGTTCGTGCCAGCACCCATTTTCCCCCGCATGCCACCGGTGCCAAATTCCAGATCGGTATAGAAGCGATCTTCAATTTCTTTTTCATCGGTGATGGCTTCCAATTCCTGCCGGAGTTCTTCACTGAGTTCCAACTGATCTAACCAGTTTTGATACGCTTTTTTATAGTCCATCGTGTTCCTTTCTCCAATCCATTACGGATGAATGTCTCTGAATCGGGGCATCGGCCCGTTTTCATGCCAGTCGGAATCGGCTGTTTATTTGTCGTTTAACAGGGTTTCTAAATACCTTTTAAAATCTTTACCCAGTTTACCGTCTCTTAAACCATATTCCACCGTGGCCTGGAGAAAACCCAGCTTGTCACCCACATCATAGCGTTTGCCAGCAAAGTCGTAGGCAAACATTTTTTCCATGGTGGCCAGGGTTTTTAGTCCATCGGTGAGTTGAATTTCACCGCCAGCCCCCTTACCAGTGTGCTCCAGCACCTCAAAGATCCCCGGGGTGATAATATACCGTCCCAGGATTGCCAGGGTTGATGGTGCCGTGCCGATGGCCGGTTTCTCAACCAGATCGTTAACCTGAAAGACCCGGTCACTGACCGCCTCACCGGATACGATTCCATACTTGTCGACCTGATCCGGCGCCACCTGCTGTACCCCGATAACTGAGGCTCCATAGGCATTGTAAACATCGACCATTTGCATCAGGGCTGGGTTTTCATCGTTATAGACAATATCATCCCCCAAAACCACCGCAAAGGGTTCATCGCCCACAAATTCTTTAGCACAAAGGACTGCATGCCCCAGACCTTTGGCTTCTTTCTGTCGCACTGAAAAGATTTTTGCCATGTTGGTAATGGCTTCCACCTGCTCCAGCGCCGCAGTTTTGCCACCGGCTTTTAACAGCGCTTCCAGCTCTGGCACCTTATCGAAGTGGTTGATGATGCTGTCTTTATTGCGGCCGTTGATTATCAGTATCTCCTCAATTCCTGATGCCACAATCTCTTCAATGATATACTGAATCGTTGGTTTATCCACAATTGGCAGCATTTCTTTTGGCACTGACTTGGTAATTGGTAAAAACCGGGTACCCAATCCTGCTGCTGGAATCACCGCTTTGCGTACTTTTTTCATGCTAATTTATCTCCCTTTCTGGAATCCCCAAGCCTGAATATATAAAGCCTCTAGGCGGTTCATCGCCAAACAAATTTCTGAAGTCAAAGAAAAAGCGATCTTTCATCACCGTGCGAACCCGCTCCTGATCCATCCCTTTAAACTCCCGCCAACTGGTAATCAGCACCAGGGCATCGGCATCTTGAGCCGCTTCATAAACATTGTGACAATAGCTAATCTCATCTTTTTCGTTATGTAACCGCCATTTGGCTTCCTGATTTCCTTCCGGACAATAAATCTGGATCCTGGCCCCAGCGGCAACTAAACCCTTAACAATATTAATCGAGGGCGCTTCCCGCATGTCAGTCGTTTCCGGTTTGTAGGACAAACCTAAAATGCCAATGGTTTTTCCGTCCAGATTGCCCATTGTCCGCTTAATTTTTTCCACCATCTTGTTTTTCTGTTTTTCATTGGCTTTAATGGCACCTTTAAGCACCATAAAATCTTCGCCATAGGCTTTAGCGATTTCCACCAGGGCCTTGGAGTCCTTAGGCAGATCGCTGCCACCATAGCCCGGACCGGCTTCCAGAAAGCCTTTACCAATTCGCTCATCCCGACCCATGCCATTGGAAACATCGAGAATATTGGCATTGGCATTTTCACACAGCAAAGCCATCTCGTTAATAAACGAGAGTTTGGTGGCCAGAAAGGCGTTGACCCCATATTTGATCATTTCTGCGCTCTGGGGATCCGTAATCACATAATTCTCTTCCCGGACGTGAAGACTGTCATAAACACTTTTTAACCGTTCCACTGCTGCTTTTGAATCCGATCCGATCACCACCATATCCGGTACCAGACAATCCTTGATCATCGAACCTTTCCGGGCAAAATCAGGATTGCTGATCACATCAAAGGCAATATCTGCTTCCCGTTCATCCAGCGTTTTTTGAATGGTCTGTTTTATGATCTGACAGGTACCCGGGGGAACGGTGGATTTAATCACCACCGTTATCGGGGTTTCCATATGGTTGCCAATGCTCTGGGCAATCGGCTTCATAAAGCGCAGATCTGGAAAATCATGATCATTGGTTGGCACTTCACAGGTAATAAAAATAATCTCACTTTTTTTGATAGCGCTTTGAATATTCGAACTGAAGTACAAGCGGCCAGTTGATACTGAGGTTGACACCAATGCTTTTAAGCCCGGTTCATAAATTGGCAATTCGCCTTCGGATAACATATCGATTGTTTCCTCATCGGTATCAACACAGATGACATTGACGTCCGAGTCGGACAGAATCGAGCCGTAGGTTATTCCTAAAATACCCAAACCAATAATACAAATATTCATTCTTTATCCTCCGTTTGCCATGATCGCTTAAGTTTTCTCTCCATTGCAGCCTTGTTCATTCTCACTTTAACCATTCCTCGATTGACACCCAATGGTCTTAACTTTCAACTTGAATTATAGCACAAAAAAAAGCGCATTAAAATACTTGCCCCAATAAAAAAAGACCGCCGGGATCCCTGATCGAATCCCGATGGTCTTTTTATTATAAATTGTTTAATTATAAACCTTCTTTTGAATTGATACGAGCAATTGCTCTTTCCAAAGCTGCCTGAGCCCGAGCCGCATCATACTTGTCGTCCTTAAGACGTTGTAGTGCCCGCTCTTTTGCTTCCTGAGCCCGTTTAAGATCAATTTCTTCCGGCCATTCAGCTGCATCGGTTAAAATAATGGTTTCTCTGGGATTAATGGTGGCAACGCCCCCTAAAAGGGTGCCGCTTTTACTTTTTTTATCGCCAAAAATAATATTAAAGGTACCAATGGCTACTGAGGTTGTCAGCGGTGTATGCTCTGCAAGCACGGCAAACTCCCCTTCTGTTCCCCGGATGACAATACGCTCGATATCATCGTCAAAAAAGATACCGGTTGGAGCAATGATTTTTAATCTGAACGTTTCAGCCATTAAAACTCACCTCAACTAACCTTTGATTTTTTTTGCTTTTGCAACTGCGTCTTCGATCGTCCCAACCATCAGGAAGGCACTTTCTGGTAAATCATCATGTTTTCCTTCAAGGATTTCTTTGAAGCCCTTGATTGTTTCGCCAATGGTTACATAAACCCCTGGAGTACCGGTAAACTGTTCCGCAACGTTAAATGGTTGAGAAAGGAAACGCTCAATTTTTCGCGCTCGGGATACGGTAATTTTATCAGCGTCTGATAATTCATCCATCCCCAAGATTGCGATAATATCCTGCAGTTCTTTATAACGTTGTAAAATTTCCTGTACTTCACGAGCCGTGTCGTAGTGATCCTGTCCAACAATTTTGGGATCAAGAATACGAGAAGTGGAATCCAATGGATCTACTGCTGGGTAAATACCTTTTTCGGTGATGGCCCGGTTAAGTACCGTGGTGGCATCCAGATGGGCAAAGGTAGTCGCTGGTGCCGGGTCAGTTAAGTCATCGGCAGGTACGTAAACAGCCTGAACCGATGTAATTGAGCCCTTGCTGGTAGAGGTAATTCGTTCCTGTAAGGCACCCATTTCAGTTGCCAGAGTTGGCTGGTAACCAACCGCACTTGGCATCCGACCTAAAAGCGCCGATACTTCTGAACCCGCCTGGGTAAATCTAAAGATATTATCGATGAACAGCAGTACGTCCTGACCTTCCTGATCACGGAAATATTCTGCCATGGTCAGACCAGTTAAGGCAATACGCATTCTGGCTCCTGGTGGCTCATTCATCTGACCAAAGCAGAGGGATGTTTTATCAATAACCCCAGATTCCATCATTTCGTAGTAAAGGTCATTTCCTTCACGGGTACGTTCACCAACACCGGCAAAAACGGATAAACCACCATGCTGGGTTGCAATATTGTTAATTAGTTCCTGGATCAGTACGGTTTTACCAACACCAGCACCACCGAACAGACCAATTTTACCACCTCGAACGTAAGGACAGATCAGGTCAACAACCTTGATGCCGGTTTCAAACATTTCTGGTTGGGTTTGTTGCTCTTCAAAGCTGGGTGGATGACGATGGATTGGGTGCATCGTCACGCCAGTCGTATCAAAGGGTTTTCCATCGATTGGTTCACCCAAAACGTTAAACATTCTGCCAAGGGTTGCTTTCCCTACTGGCACGGCAATTGATGCTCCAGTATCTACAGCTTCCTGATTTCTGACCAGACCATCTGTAGAGTCCATTGCAATACATCTGACAATGTCATCTCCAAGTTGTTGAGCTACCTCAACAACCAGGGTGTGTCCATTGAGTTCAATATTTACTGCGTTGTTCAATTTTGGCAGTTGATCTTTTTGAAACTTGATATCGACAACTGGTCCAATAACCTGAACAACCTTCCCTATATTTTGGGCCATTCCCTATAACCTCCTTGTGCAAATTAATTTGCACTTAATAATTTTCTGTCTGGCAGGAATTGTGATCCTGCCCTATGCAAATTGTTATTATTTCAATGCTTCCGCCCCACCAACAATTTCAGAAATTTCCTGAGTAATTGCTGCCTGACGGACACGGTTGTATTTCAGTGTCAAACCATCGATCATCTCATTGGCGTTGGTTGTTGCCGATTCCATGGCGGTTCGACGGGCACCTTGTTCACTGGCGGCACTTTCGATCATTGCGCCATAGACGGTGCTACTGACAAAGTTCGGAATCAGCTGATTTAGCAGCTCTTCCGGATCGGGCTCATAGAGCATGACGGTAAGATCTTTGCTTTTTCCTTCATTTTCGACCGCTTCCACTTTTTTTGCCGGTTTGAGATCTTCCACGCTGAGAGGAAGTAATTTCATGAGGCTGGCATGTTGTGAAATGGTAGAGATAAATTTGGTGTAGACAACATAAACTTCGTCATATTCGCCTTTTTTAAATCCTTCCATCACTACTGCCGCCACTTCCCGGGCATTAAAAAAGTTTGGTCGTTCGGAAATTCCGAGATATTCACCCTGAATCGTGTAGTCGCGGTTTCTGAAATGATCCCGACCACGAGATCCAACGGCATAAATATAAGCATCTTCTTTGTTTGTTATGTGATCCTCAACCAGTTTGCAAACATTGGCATTGTAGCCACCAGCCAGACCCTTATCACCAGTCAGGACAATATAGGCAACTTTTTTAACGTCACGCTGGTTCATGAAAACATTTCGGGTGCTTCCACTTTTTTCAACAATGCGTCCCATACTTTCAATCATGGCCTCAAAATAAGGGCGACGACCTTCGGCCAGCTCACGGCTTTTTCGCAGTTTAGCCGAAGCCACCAGTTCCATGGCATGGGTGATTTGCTTTGTACTGTTTACACTTTTTATCCGACGTTTAATATCTTGTACATTTTCTGCCACTCAGAATCACCTCCGCTGACAATCTATACAGATTTACTGAAAACTTTTTTATAAGCCTCAATACATTCAGCAAAACCTGCAACAACCTCATCCGAAAGGCCATCCTTACCTTTTGCTTTAGCCATGATTTGTGCATAATTCTTCTGGGCGTATGCAATCAGACCTTTTTCAAACTCACGAATATTTTTAACTTCAATATCTAAAAGGAAACCATTGGTTGCTGCATAAAGAATCAGAACCTGATCCTCAACATTCATTGGATCATATTGATCCTGTTTCAGGATCTCAACGATTCGTTCCCCTTTTGCCAGCTGAGCCTTGGTCGCTTCGTCCAGATCTGATCCAAATTGGGCAAATGATGCCAACTCACGATATTGAGCGTACTCAATTCGCAGTGGTCCGGCAACCTTTTTCATGGATTTAATCTGAGCAGACCCCCCAACTCGCGATACCGAAATCCCCGGGTTAACGGCTGGACGAATACCGGAACGGAAAAGTTCAGCTTCCAGGAAGATCTGACCATCTGTAATCGAAATTACATTGGTTGGGATATAGGCCGAAACGTCACCTGCCTGGGTTTCAATAATTGGCAGAGCAGTGATCGATCCGCCCGCTTTAAGCTTGGCAGCTCGTTCAAGAAGCCGTGAATGGAGGTAAAATACATCCCCTGGATAGGCTTCACGTCCTGGTGGACGACGGAGAATCAGGGACATGGCTCGGTAAGCAACCGCATGTTTTGATAAATCATCATAAATGATCAGAACATCTTTTTGTTCTTCATTCATGAAATATTCCGCCATGGTAACCCCAGCGTATGGTGCCAGGTATTGCAGTGGTGCCAATTGTGAAGCACTGGCTGAAACAACGATGGTATAATCCATGGCGTTGTTTTCTTCCAATTGTCCCACGATCTGGGCAACGGTTGATTCTTTCTGGCCGATGGCAACATAGATACAGATAACATCTTCACCTTTCTGGTTGATGATGGTATCAATCGCCAGTGCGGTTTTACCGGTTTGTCTGTCACCAATGATTAACTCACGTTGACCACGGCCGATGGGAATCATCGAGTCAATCGCTTTATATCCGGTTTGGATCGGTTGATTTACTGATTCACGTTCGATTACCCCCGGTGCTTTAACCTCAACGGGACGATGGTGGTCAGTGGCAATTGGGCCTTTTCCATCAATGGGGAAACCCAAAGCATTAACAACACGGCCAATCATGGCGTCACCAACTGGCACTTCCACAATACGACCGGTACAACGAACAATGTCACCTTCAACGATGTTATCATCATAACCTAAAAGAACACAACCGACGTTATCTTCTTCAAGATTTAATACCATCCCGTAAACCTCGTTCGGGAAAGCTAAAAGCTCACCTGCCATAGCATTTTCAAGACCATGAACACGGGCAACCCCGTCTCCAACTTGAATGACCGTACCGACATCGACGACTTCAAGCTTATCTTGATAACGCTCTATTTCATTTTTAATAATTTGACTTATTTCCTCTGGTCGGAGATTCAACTTTACTCACCTCTTTTTAATGTAGTCTTAGACTGTTCATTTGTGTTTTCATTTGACTTAACTGATTTTTGATGCTCCCATCAATTACCTGATCCCCAACATAAACCACTGCACCACCAAGAATTGAATCATCGATGACATTTTCAAGAATCACCTTTTTATCAAAACGTTTGGCCAGGTTCGCTTCCAAGGCGACCCGCAGGGCTTCGTCCAAGGGCACCACGGTTAGAACCCGGGCTTCCACTGTGTTTTTATAGGGTAACACCAACTGTTTGAATGTATCGTGGATTTCTAACAGAAATTCGAAACGATTTTTATCCAAAAGAATGTTTAAAAAATTTCTCAAGTACTGATTATATGAGTCTCCAAAAACCCGGCCAAGAACACCTTTCTTTTCAGAAGTATTCATTGAAGGGGTTAACATCAGATTCATTAATCCGGCTTCAGACTTGAAAAGATCAATGACCGAAGAAAACTCATCATACATTCCATCAACAATGTTTTTATCGACGGCAGTGTCGAATAAGGCCTGGGCATATCTTTTCGCTACTAAACTCATTTAGCTTCCCCTACCTTATCGATAAAGTCAAGAATCATCTTTTCATGCTGTTTCTGATCCATGGATTTGTGGATAATCTTTTCAGCTGCAAAGAGTGACAGATCCACGATGTTTGATTTAACCTCATTCATCGCTTTACGTTTTTCAACTTCAATTTCAGCCATGGCTTTTTCCATGATCAGTTTTGCATCAGCATGAGCTTTTTCGATAATATCGTGTTTTTGAGCCTGTGCTTCCACATTTGCATCACGAATAATTTCACGTTCTTTGGAACGGATATCCGCCAATAATGTTTCGTATTCCTGCTTTAATTTCGCTGCTGCGGCATTCTTTTCGGTAGCACCGACGATTTCAGCCGAAACATCCTCTTGTCTTTTTGCAATAATATCTTTAACTTTTTCGTAAAAGAATTTTTTTAATAGCAAAAAGAAAATGATAAAGTTAACGATCGTTGCCGCCAAGAGTTTTAAGTCAATTCCAACTAAGCCTGCGTATTCAACCATAATGTTATAGCCCCCTTTCTAATTCATAAGCATTAACGTATTTCATTACAGAATCACCTATTAACCAAGAAAAGGATTGGCAAAAAGTAAAATCAGTGCAACAATCAAACCGTAGATACCAGTGGTTTCAGCAACCGCTGCACCTAAAAGCATGGTTCTAACGATGTCACTTTGCGCTTCCGGCTGACGACCAACCGCTTCAGCACCTTTACCAGCGGCAAAACCCTGACCAATACCAGGTCCTACCCCAGCGATCATCGCAATACCGGCACCAATAGCTGAGCATGCTTTAATAAAATCTAAACCTTCCATTTGTGTTTCTTCCTCCTAATTTCAACCGAAATTTAAAATTATTTTTAATTAACCAAGAAATGGGTTTGCAAATAATAAGATCAATGCAACAATCAACCCGTAAATACCAGTGGTTTCAGCAACCGCTGCACCAAGAAGCATGGTTCTAACGATGTCACTTTGTGCTTCTGGCTGACGACCAACCGCTTCAGCACCTTTACCAGCGGCAAAACCCTGACCAATACCAGGTCCTACCCCAGCGATCATCGCAATACCGGCACCAATGGCTGAACACGCTTTAATAAAATCTAAACCTTCCATAATTAAACGTTCCTCCTAAAAATTTCCTTCCCTTCTAAAAGGGATTCGTAATGAATAAATCAGTACGACAACTACCCCATGAAGGGATTCGCAAAGAGTAGAATCAATGCGACGATGAGCCCATAAATACCGGTGGTTTCAGCAACTGCTGCCCCCAATAGCATTGTTCGAATAATATCACTTTGGGAATCGGGCCGAATTCCCACTGCTTCTGCACCTTTACCGGCGGCAAATCCCTGGCCAATACCAGGTCCTACCCCAGCAATCATGGCAGTCCCTGCGCCAATGGCTGAAAATGCTTTGATTACATCAATACCATCAAACTGACCGAGAAACTGCAATAAAAAATCTACAATATTCGCATCACCAATCATACCGTTTCCTCCCTTTCTCTCCCATTAATCCATAGCCCCAGAAATAAACACCATGGATAGCATTGTAAAGATAAAGCTTTGCAATAATCCTGAGAAGATATCAAAATAGAAATGGAATGGTACAGGAAGTACGATCGGGAAGAAGTACAGTCCTGCTAACGCTGAATACAGCAGTGCCATGATAATCCCGCCACCAAGCATGTTTCCGAAAAGACGGAAAGACAGAGAAACCGGGTTGGCAAATTCGCCAATGATATTAATTGGCAGCAAGAACGGCATCGGCTCAAGGAAACCCTTGAGGTAGCCTCCCAATCCCTTTGATTTTAAACCAAAGAACTGGGTCATAAAGAATGTCATCAAAGCCAGGCCAACTGTACAGTTTAAATCGGCTGTCGGAGATCTCAGACCATAGATTCCAGACGTGTTCGAAAACGCGAGAAACATAATTAGAGCAAGCATCCAAGGAGCAAACTTCATCTTATCTTTTCCCATCGTTTGGCCGACTAAACTATCCATAACCGTGACAATGGTTTCAGCAATGACTTGGGCTTTTCCTGGACGCTTTTGCATATTTTTTGTCAAAATAGCACACACAACCAGAATCATCACCATGACTATCCAGGTGTTCACAAGTGTTTGTGTGATTGGGAATCCGTAGATATACCCGTAAATTTTTGGGCCTTCCATTGTTTTTTCACCTCATTGTCCAGACGTTTTAAATTAAAAACGCCTATTGTGTTTTTGGATTTTTACGCCTCATTGATCAAGACGTTTTTTTTTGATACTGTTGTATTGATTAAAACTGAAATTTTTACGGCAACCAACCCAAGTAAAACACCAATGATGTTCACCCAGGGATTAATAATTGCCACATATATAACAACACCGGTTATCAGGTATCTCAAAAAATATCTGGTCTGAACATACTTTTGAGCCCTCGCCGATGGCATTTTCATCGCTTTGTTAAAGGTTAATTGCATGAGTCGAAAATTAAGAATACTGTAAGCGCCGCCAAAGAGCACACCCAAGGCAAAAGCCAGCGGATCTTTGGTGAGAAAACTAAACAGCATCAAACCGAGACTGACCAATCCACCTTCAATCATTATTCGTGTTTCTAAAGATAACTTGTTAAAACTCTGTATCGTTTTCATCGTTTTCATCTTCCTTCTTTATCTGATCCCGATAGTCTTGTGCCCGCTTTTTTCTGGCGGCCCGTTCTTCATCCGTCTCATTTTCTTCTGTTAATTTCTGAGCCTTTTCACTCAACCGCAGAGGAATTACATACATGTTTCGCAAACCAGCCATGACTCCCAGCACCGCTAAAATAATCACCACCATGTTGCCCGTATGAAAATAGAAATCCAGAACCTTGCCGATAAAAATCATAATGCCAACCGGGACAAGTACGGATATCCCAATCTGTGAGATCATCGCCAGGTATTTATACGGTTTCTCTTTTTCCCGCTTCATTCAACACTCCAAACCTTTACAGTAATATTTCGTTGTATTCCTGTTATTTTTTGCCATCCAATTTGTTAATTAATCTACAAACCAAAGGAAAAGACTAATATTTATCCTTTTCCGTGAAATCTTTTACATATAGTATCACAATTTTATAGACTTGTATATACAGCAATTCTATTTTTTTGTTATTTTGAATATTTTTTTTCGATGGCTGTAATTCCATCGATCCGTCGTTGATGACGGTCTCCACCAAACTCCGTTTCCAGCCAGACTTTGACAATCCGCAATGCCAGACCCTCTCCCAAAACTCGGGCACCCAATACCAGGACGTTGGCATCATTGTGTTCTCGTGACATTTCGGCCATAAACTCATTGGTGCACAAAGCTCCCCGGATACCCGGCACCTTGTTAACCGCCATGGAAATTCCCAGACCCGTTCCGCAAATTGCGATGCCCCGGTCACAATCCCCAAAGCTTACCGCTTCGCCAACCCGTTCCCCGTAAATGGGGTAGTCACAAGAATCAGCTGTTTTTGTTCCGTAGTCAACCACCTCGTGTCCCTGTTCGATTAAAAATGTTTTAACAACCTCTTTTAATGCCAGTCCACCATGGTCTGATCCAATTGCAAGTTTCATTCTTATTTTCCTTCCTATTTATATAAAGGCATAACCGGCCGCCTTATACAGACGATTAATTAATGCCAACGTTTCATTATTCAAGGGAATATCCTCGGCAAATATTTTTTCAACCCCCAATTCATCAAAGGTCCGAAGTCGTGAAAACAGGTTTTTGGCCATCTCTTTGGGATCATTTCGGCTGCCCAGAGAAATAATCAGGCCTTCCCGATAAAAGCCCATGGTTTCATCGCTGGCCAGCACCCCAATCGTCATTGTCTTTCCTTTATGATGCGATAGTGCCCGGTTAATTTTGTCCCGGATTTCTTCCGGACTTCCCTTAACCACCACCAGTTCGCCCTTGGGTGAATAGTGGGTGTATTTCATCCCTGGGGATGAAACCTTTTCCGGCACCACATTTTCGGTTACATTGGCAGAAACCGCCACCTCACCCAAAATCTCCCGTAGTTCTGCCAGGGTAATATCCCCTGGCCGCAGCACCACTGGCGGCTCCACCGTCACATCAATCACCGTGGATTCCAAACCCAGATCCGTATCGGAAGATAGAATAATACCATCAACCCGCCCATCCAAATCTTCCAGGACATGCTTTCCCTGGGTTGGGCTGGGACGGCCTGAACGATTGGCACTGGGTGCCGCAATCGGGCAACCTGCCATTTTAATAAAGGCCTGAGCAATGGGATGATCCGGCAAGCGAACCCCCACCGTATTCAGTCCCCCCGTTACTTCAGTGGGAATTGATGCCGCTTTCTCCATAATAATGGTCAACGGACCTGGCCAGAATACTTGCATCAGTTTTTTTGCCTGCTCTGGAATATTGGCAACCAATGGCTTCACATCATCCAGACTGGCGACATGAACAATCAGCGGATTGTCATCCGGTCTGCCCTTAGCCGCAAAAATCTTTTTAATCGCCTGAGGATTTAGTGCATCGGCACCCAGGCCATAAACTGTTTCAGTGGGAAATACCACCGTGCCCCCAGATCGGATTAGACTGGCAACCGCTTCCAAGTCCGCTAAAGCCGACTCATCAAGCACTTCTATATTTATTATTTTTGTTTTCATGATTGTATCCATTTTTCTTAAGTCATCATCACAACTTAAATTTTATTCAGCCTCACTTAACAGCTTTTGTTTCAGTGCCCAAAGCTTTTCAGATAAATCGACATGATACACATGGGGATTGATCATCCGCTTAAACGCTGGCCATAAACTATTTTTTTCATCTTTCAAGTGCTGTTGAATCTCTGCAATCGTCGGTGACTGATAAACACAATTTCCATTGATAAAAACCGGTACCAGCAATTCCCGAATATAATAATCATTGATGATTCGTTTTTTCCAGGTATGCACCGGATGAAAAATAGTCAGTGGTTCATCTTCATTGATGGTTTCATCTTCCAGGGTAATCAGATCCGCCAGGGCCATCCCATTACTCTTCCCATAGATGCGAAATATTTTCTTGTATCCGGGATTGGTGATCTTTTCCGGATCATTGGAAACCTTCAGTTTTGCTTTGCTGGAAATCACCGACAGTTTATACACACCACCCAAAGCTGGACAATCATAGGCGGTAATCAACTTGGTGCCAACACCCCATGAATTGATTTTTGCCCCCTGACTTTTTAAATCTTTAATAAGGTGTTCGTCCAGATCTGATGAAGCCACAATCCCGGCATCGTGAAGTCCGGCTTCGTCGAGCATTTTTCGAGCTTCGATACTGAAATAGGCCAAATCACCAGAATCGATCCGAATCCCATAGCGACCAGTAATCGCCCCTTCGGCCAAAGCTTTTTTAAAAACCTTGATGGCGTTAGGCACGCCTTTTTCCAGAGTGTTGTAGGTATCCACCAAGAGGGTGGCATTATCGGGATTGTACTTAACGTATTTTTCGAAGGCTTCCAGCTCAGTATCATAGCTCAGAATAAAGCTGTGGCTCATGGTTCCCATCGCCGGTCGATTAAGCATCGCTTCGGTTTCCACCACACTGGTTCCGGCGCAGCCACCAATAACGGCCGCCCGGGCACCATAAAAACCGGCTTCGGTTCCGTGGGCTCGGCGTAACCCAAACTCCATCACCACATCTCCCCGGGCTTCTTCAATAATCCGGGCAGCCTTGGTGGCAATCAGGGTCTGATGATTAACAATGCTCAGAATCGTCGTTTCCACTATCTGAGCTTGGATTAGCGGCGCTTTGACCCGAATAATCGGCTCCATCGGAAAAATGATGCTCCCTTCCGGAATGGCAAAAATTTCCCCTTCGAATTTAAAGTTCTCCAGATAAGCTAAAAAAGCGGGTGAAAATTCAGGATGATTCTTTTTCAGTAATGCCGTATCTTCACTGGTAAACCGGATGCCCTTGATGTATTCAATCACCTGCTCTAATCCGGCTACAACAGTGTAACCCCCGGCAAATGGGTTGTTTCTGATAAAAACGTCAAAGACTGCTTCTTCTTTTTCCTTGCCATCCTGAACGTATACATTTCCCATGGTAAATTGGTATAAGTCCGTTGCAAGCTGAAGCTTTCGGTCAAATTGCATACTAAATTCTCCTTCTTTTCACATTGCATATTATTCTACCACTTTATTAGGGTAAAATACAAACTTTTTCAATATAAATATTTGCAGGCGAATCCCGATTTTTGCCCGATTTTTCCCCGTTTTCGCTGAAATCCTTTGCTAATATTCTCCTTGTTAATAAATATACAATTGCGATAATAAATTCTTGTGGTAATTTTTGTCAAAAAAAAGAAATGCTCTCGCATTTCATTTTTTTTTACGAATTATTTTACTAATCAGCCACAACTATCACAATCGCCGCTACAATCGCTATCGTCGCAGTCGTTCCCTTTCATTTCCTCACCAAAGCCCAAAAACACAGTTTTTCCCCGCTTTTCCCGTTCCGCATAAATTTCAAGATCGCTCCAGGGCAATCCCGCCCATTTTGCCAGAGCAAAATCAGTGGGGTATTTTCCCATCATTTCGATTTTTCCATCAACAATGGTCAACGGCAAACACTCAATCCCCTTGGTCGCAATGGCTTCTTTGACAATAAAGCTTTCCATAAAAGCTGGCATATCATCCATCACATTATAACGGGTTACCGCAACGCCCCGTTCTCTTAAATCCTTTACCATATGCTCAATGCGAAGCAGATCGGCCTCGATCATCGGGTCACAAATGCCGCTGGCACAGCCAGCTGGTTCGTAAAATTCTACTTTTTTCATATTTATAACCATTCCTTTCGTTTCACTCAAGGCACAAAACGTCCTGAAACATCTTGCGTTCGAGCGTTATTGTTTTTATTCTATAGCCATAGGGATAACAGTAAACTACAAATCACGTGAGGAGGAGTA
>NZ_MJUY01000059.1:0-2550 GCF_002237635.1 Acetobacterium sp. MES1 | reverse complement strand
AAATGGTTTTGTGGAAGGGGTCAACAACAAACTTAAAATGATAAAACGAACCATGTATGGTCGGTGCGGTCAAAAATTATTGACGGCCAAATTGATGTATGATCCACATTCAAAAATCGGATAACGGATTTTTGCGGATGAACCAAATCAGCGGAATACTCAATGGTCAACTGTTAAATCACTACTGTTCTGTTCTTATGAAGTTTGTTCAGATACGGATACCGCCTGCATTATTTGAACAGTATGTAGGGAAACCTTAATTTACACCTTTTAAAGCAAATACAGCGGACACTTTGAGTATCTTGTTCTTTACTCGTATTTCAACAAAACCTTATTCAAAAGATATAATATTGTTAATATCGATACCGCTTAGAGAGAAGATATGCACCAAATTACTCTGAAAGCAATTGGCATTATAATTGTTGAGTTTAACAATTATAAGTCTGCTTTTAGCGCGAGTGACTGAGACATAATGATTATAGATACTCGCCATATCAGATAATCTATAATCCTCGGCAAATACAATCACTTGCTCAAATTCTAGCCCCTTAGACGAATGAAACGTAATCGCTATATGTTGATATTTGTCAGGCTCGAAAGCAACATGAAAGCTCTCATCAGATATTGTTCTATATAATTTGCTTAGATGGTCATCACGAGTTTCATACCCCAAATATTCTGCAAGTTTATTAACTGCTATGTTGAATGATGGTTCATCATTTATTGATTGTTCAATGCTATTGAGCAATTTTTTAAGATTAGCTACTGTTTTGCGGCTTTCATTTCCTTCAACAGGTATTTCTCCCACAACATCATATACCGAATATTTTTCAATTATCAGATACTGAGCGATTGCAGAATAGAGCCATGCCGTATCGGTGGTAATATCCGCTATTGGTATTTGTGGAATATAAATATATTCGACTCCTTCAATGGTAAGTGCATTTGCTCCCAACTTTGCATTGTCATTGCTAAACCGTAGCAATGCCGATTTTTTGTTGCTGTCAATCTGTGATACTACCTCTGCTGCCCAATCAGTTGACGTTGGCGTTAGCCAGATAATATTATCCAAGCTATCGGTTTGGTTATAAAGGTCTCTTGTTTCCTCACATAATAAATTTGAATAGTTTTGAATTTGTTGGCATGAACGGAAGTTATCACCCATAAATCTTTTTTTAAAATTTGGCTTGTTCCAAATACTTTTAAATGCTTCTGGGTAAGCTCCACGCCATATATAAATTGATTGCTTTTCGTCACCCACGACAAATGTTTCTATTTTTAATACATCACATAAATACATAAAAAACTTGTGCATAGATTTATCACAATCCTGATACTCATCAATATAAATTTTAAAATATTTTGCTTGTAAATATAGCCTGCAAGCTAATGATTTCTCAACAACCGCTTGTGCCAATTCAAAGATAAAATTCTTTGTGTTATCTTGATAAGAACAAAGTACACCTTCTATTTTGATTTTATCTACACCACTCTGAAAAGTTGTCACTTTTGCGGAATAATCAGTGCTCATATCTAAATCATAGTCGGCACCATAGGCATCTTTCATAAAAGGTTTAATAATTTCTTCAATTACAAAGCTGTTATTAGTACCTATAAAGTGCCGAGTTACGTCAACGGATAGTCTATCTTTTATTTCCTGAGCTGCTTTAATCGTGAAGGTAATTGCTGCTATAACTTTATGCGTACTGATATCTTTAATTTCTTTTGCAATCTTATTTACCATTGTATGAGTTTTACCTGTTCCGGCGCTAGCTCGTACAATTAAATTTCCGGAAGTATCAATTATATCTTTCTGTACGGGAGATAATTTCATTCAGCTACCTCCTTAAGACAAGCAAAATTATAGTGATTATAAATTGTTCGGCAATCCGCATCTGTGAGCTTTTCAATCAGTTCCACCATATGATAGTTTTTTGCATCCTGCAAATAGGCAACAGGATTTGCCGCTAAGAGAGCGACCAATCTATCATGTAAGAACTCATCTAAATCATTTTCCAAATCGCATTTGGATAAATATATATTATAATCATTGCGAATTTCATCAAGAGTTGTAATGTTGTCGTTATATAACTTTCTTTTTGCATCAACGCTATTCTCATTGATTTGAGCCGTTGGTAATAGTTGCTTTCCTGCATAATTGTTACAGCGTAAAAAACCTAATACACTATAAATCCCTTTCCCTGTTACACTCCTCAAATCATTATCTGTTTTGATGACATTAAATATATTTAACTCATTTAAAATTTCTATGTATGTTTTAAATGCAATTCCTACCACAGATAAAACATATATACCTTCCGCCGCTGCGGATGCCCTCTTCCAAAACATAAACAAGCCTCGGCTGACCAATCAGCGACAGGATTTTTTGACTATTTAGCGGATAAACCTGAATTAGTTTGATTAGGCGAATCCGGTGGTTCGCTTTTAATAATTGGACTGCTTCATAGACATTTTTTGTGATACGGCCATAGGTGACCATCACAATTTCCGGATCTCCCTGGTTGCGCCCTGTGTCATCAAAGTCCTGAT
>NZ_MJUY01000058.1:0-2814 GCF_002237635.1 Acetobacterium sp. MES1 | reverse complement strand
TAAAATTTTATCCTTCAGTTCCATATTTGCCCTCCAAATTCATTCATTCTTATGACAAATTTTAACAGCTCATCCTTAATTTGGGTTTTAATTTGGCCAATTGCTGACCGCAGGTGGTGCTTAATTCGTAAGCGCTTAAATACAAGGTGCCACAAAAAATAAAAAAGAACCGGCGCCAGCAGTAACCAGTTCTGGATAAATCCGTTTATTGTTTGCATTCCACCTGTATCTGCTCTGACCAGGGCATCAGTTCTTCCAGTACCTCCGGATCATTCTGATAATCCGCATCCGGCATATAAAGCAGCAGGTGATTAAGGTAAGTGTGAACATTCAGTCCATTGGCTTTGGCTGTTTCAACAAGGCTGTATATCGCAGCACTGGCAGAAGCTCCTTTGGGTGTATCCGAGAAGAGCCAGTTTTTTCGACCCACCGTGAAGGGGCGAATGCTGTTTTCGGCCAGATTGTTAGAAAGTGAACAGCGACCGTCAAGGAGGTAGTTTTCCATGTAACGTTTCTGGTTCCGGGCATAGATCACGGCTTTACCGAGTGCGGAGCCCTGCAGAACATTCAAGCTATCAATCCAGCACCAAAAGGCCTCCAGAACCGGTTGTTCCAGTTCCAGACGCTTAAGATAACGTTCATCGGGAGTTAACCCGGAGAGCGTCTCTTCGATTTTAAAGAGCCGGTTGCAGTAATCCCGGCCGATTTCAGCTGGGGTAGGCGGTTTACTTTCAAGGCGTTTGCCCGTGGGTACGGCCTCCACAAATTTCCTGCGCAGATGTGCCCAACAGCCGCACCGGGTCACGCTTTTCAGGCAATTATACCCCGCATAGCCATCGCTGTGAAGAAAACCATTGAACCCCTTCAGGTAATTCAGTGCATTTTCGCCGCTTTTGGACTTCCGGTAGTCATACAGGATGATGGGCGGTCTTCCATCATTTCCGCTACGGTAAAGCCACATGGTCGATTTTGACTGGGGCTTTTTCCCGTCCTCCTTCAAAACCTGAACCGGAGTTTCGTCACAATGAAGAATCTCCCGCTGGAGCAGCTTTTTCCGGAGATGAACAATGATGGGTTGCAGATAGTCCTGAGAACACCGGATGATCCAGTTGGCCATGGTTGCTCTTGACAGCGCAAATCCCAGCTGCTCCCAATCCTTTTCCTGACGATAAAGCGGCATGGCATTGACATATTTCTGATACATGACATAAGCCACCGTACTGGGCGATGCCAGTGAATGGGCCATCAGCGGGGAAGGCGTCAAAGCTTTTTCAATATATGGTGTATCGGTATGCTTGCACCGGGGGCATTCATAAGCCATCCGGATATACCGGATAATCGACAGTTTGGCCGGGATATATTCCAGTTCTTCGCGAACGGTTTCTTTCCCGATCGGGCGAAGCAGGGTGTTACAGCGGAGGCAGTTTTGATCGTCTTCATGGATCTCACAGAGTATTTCCTTTACGGGAAGGTCTTTAAGCCGTTCTTCCCGTCCGGTTTTGGGACTGGTCCGTTTATAGCCATGGACATCCTTAACCACCGGTTCCGGGGCGTGGGGATTTACTTCGGCTTCCGCTTCATTGAACAGACAAATTTGTCCATCCAGCGTTGACTTTGGCGTTTTTTCACTGGAGCTGCCAAATTTCTCTTTCCGGAGCAGCAGAATCATTTCCGTAAGGTTGTTTACCTGCTGTTCGAGGCTTTTGATGGTGGTTTCCAGCTGTTTAATATAAGTGTCCCGTTCATCCATCCGGTTTATTTCTCCCGTTTATTAATGGATCCATTATACCATAAAAACGTTGAAAAAGCCAGCTGTTATGCGGTTTCAAGTGTTTTTGATCAACAGAAATCACCGGGTTCCACCGATTTGATGGCTCGGGGTTGATCAACGGAAAGGCCTTCCAGCAGCCATCTGAATTCTTTCCAGGACAGGGTTCGAACTTCATTTTCGGTCCGGGGCCATTTGTAGTTGCCATTTTCGAGGCGTTTGTAAAGCAGAACAAAACCGTCCCCTTCCCAAAGCAGCGCCTTAATCCGATCCCGACGTTTCCCGCAGAATAAGTAAAGTGCGGGACCAAAGGGATTTAAGCCCATTGATTCCTGCACCAGCGCAGCCAGTCCATCAATGGATTTACGCATATCAGTATAACCACAGGCGATGTAAATTTCCCTGGCTCTTGTAATGTCGCCTAACATAATACTTTCATTGCCAGCAGAACCGCTTCGATGGTTTCCGGGGCAGCTCCATCCATCACCTCAATCGTTGCCGATGGGAGGTTAATCACCACGGCCGGAATTCGGTTTGTTTTCCCCAGTTTAATCGGAAGTTTGGCAAAAGTAACCGGTTCATCCGGTTCCAGTTGTGTGCTCGTTATCTCCTGGTTACAAGCCTGCTTTCGGATACGTTTCAGCCAGTAGTAATAGGATGTCTCTTTGATTTGTGTTTGCTGACACCAGGCTTTGATTGACATCCCGCTCGCCTGCTGATCCTGAATCAGCTGTTTCCATTGTTCCATGCGGAACTTCGTTTTAACTGGAGTTATTTCATCCATTTGCAATACCCTCCTGTGCAGTTTTTCAAAGTCACTTGAAAAACTCGAAAAACTACAACTTGAAAAACTTTAGTTTTTGTTTGGAGTATATTATCTCATGGTTTTATTCGGGATGTAAGGCACCTTGTTATTGATCGCTTACCTTAATTCTCGCCCACTGCGATAATTGAAGCCTGGCTTAGTTTTTTACTTTGTATCCCTAATATGTGGTTCAGCACCAAAGCAATGGCAGCGAAGACTATAATTACAATAAAGGTCGAAC